>CAZPNF010000114.1:0-6467 GCA_964587715.1 uncultured bacterium
CTACTTATTTGATTGCCTTAGGAAAAGAAAAGTACGCATTAATCGGATGAGCCTAAATTTGGGATGGTATCAGACAACGCAGGGGCATGAGTCCCTGTGGGACAGGAGAGTTTTTGATGCTACAATTAAGAGTACTTAATCCACTAAAAGGAAAAGCTTGACATTTTCAACTAAATACATTATTTTGAAAATCATTTGGTTCAGATTAAGGAATATTTTTTGTTACACAAAAAAGTCCTTTTTAAATTATTTCTCACTGCTGGGATTCTTTTTATTCTGTTAGCAGGATGTGCGGTCAAGAATCCTGTAAAAGATAAAAGAGTTGCTCCTGTTCTTTCCAATCTTACTCTGCCTGATACACTCTACCTTAGGTCAGGTGTTAAGTATCCTGTTTCTATCAGGGTTTCTGATCCCCAGGGATTGGAAGATATTTCTGTTGTAAAAGCGTTTCTCCTGCCTCAAACTGATGGGCTTGCTGTCTGGGAGGATACACTTAAAGACCACGGAACAGGCTGCGACATTATTCCAGATGACGGCGTTTTTTCTGGTTTTCTCGAGACGGATTCAACCATCAATCCAGGTATATACAGATTGGGAGTTGTGGCAGAGGATTGTTCCCATCATCTCAGCGATACACTGTTTGCTTTTATCACGGCCGTTGATGAAAAGATGGATTTTTCTCCTTTTCTCCAAAATCCTGTGGTTCCTGATACTTTGAAATCTGGATTTATGGGAGATGTCTTTTTATCGGTTCAGGCAAGCGATCCCCAGGGTCTGGAGGACATCGATTCTGTCCGGGTTGAAGTTTATCCTCCTTTGAGCCCTGTTCCATATTTTACTGGTTTGCTTTTAGATGATGGAACGGGAGCCGATATAGAAGCATCTGACAGTATCTTCGCTGCCAGAATAAATTTAGAAGATAAGTTAAAAGATCCTCCTGTTCTTTCCAATCTTACTGCACCTGACACTGTCTCCCGATCTGCTGGTAAACCGATTGTTCTTTCAATCCAGGTCACTGATCCTCAGGGTTTGAGTGATATTAAATCTGTCCATTTCAATACAACGAAACCCGATGGAACACCTGCTGACGGTAATCCATTTTTTATGTATGACGACGGCGATAAGGAAAATCATGGAGATGAAACAGCCGGAGATGGCATCTATTCTCTCATTATTATAATTACTCCGCAGAATGCAAAAGGAGAATACCGCTTTGATTTTATGGCAGAAGACTATTCCTGGGGTATCGGGACATGCTATTTCAGATTCCAGGCAGTGGATAAGAAGGGACTCAAGAGTGATCCCATTGTTAAAGAGGCTGCGGCTATTTTAGGAAGTGCGGTAAGTGATACATTGAGTCATACCATTACTGCGGTGGACTAAAGATGAAGAAGTTATTTTTTGTCGGTGTCCTGGGAATAATTACGCTGAGTTTTGTGACTCCGGTCACCAGTCATATCCTGAGGAAAAATGGCTTTCAAATGGAGAGCAACTCAGGTCCCGAACTTTCCAGTAATTCAATTAATGATATTGTGGTTTCCGGGAACAATCTCTGGGTCGGTACTGGTAAAGGGCTCATGTTTACTTCTGATAATGGAGAAACCTGGACAACATACACGCAAAAAGATGGACTGGGGAAAGGAAGTGTCTCCGCCATTGCAGTACGGAACGATACTATCTGGGTGGCAACTGCTTTTGACACAATAACAGATGTTGGAAAGCTTAATGCAGGAGGCGGTTTGAGTTATTCTGTTGACAATGGTCAAATCTGGCACTGGATTCCACAACCTGTCGACTCAAAATATGAAACTCGCTACAAACCTACGACAACTAATGTACAAAATCTCACCTACGACATTACTCTTACAGATTCAGCTGTCTGGATTGCAAGTTTCGGAGGAGGCTTGCGGAAATCCACAGACATGGGAGAAACATGGAAAGTTGTTACTGTGGATGGGTATCCATTTGATGCGGCAGGTCACCTTACCCATCGTGCCTTCTCAGTTATTTTTGACGGGAACGCATTATGGGTCGGGACAGCAGGTGGAATTCACAAATCTACTGACGGCGGTAAAACCTGGACAACTTTCAGCCATCAGAATCAGCCGCAGGAAATTTCAGGAAACTTTGTCGTTGCAATCAAAGCCCAGCATATAGAAGGGAAAGAGCTGATATGGGCGGCAACAGTAGAAGCTGTGGATACATCAGAATACCGAGCTGTTTCTGTAACAGAGGACGGCGGATTCACATGGAATGTTACTCTTAAAGGAGAATTTGCCCACAATTTTGCTTTTGACGATTCAGTGGTTTATGTGGCCACGGATAATGGTCTTTTCAAATCCATTGATGCGGGGGAAACATGGGCTGTTTTCCCTCAGATTGTGGATAATGAAACAGGAGAGAGAGTTTACGCGGAAGAAATAACATCGGCGGGTGTAACACCAGATCATGTCCTCTGGGTTGGGAGTGTGGACGGTCTGGCAAGGAGTGTTGACAATGGATTAACATGGAAAATCTTTCGAGCCTTTAAAGTTCCTGGCAGGAATAGAACACCTGAGACGTATGCCTATCCGAATCCGTTTTCGCCCCTTCGCCACAACTTCATTGGAGGAGACGGCCATGTGCGTTTTCAGTACAGAACCACGCAGCCCACAAGAGTGACCGTCCGGGTTTATGATTTTGGTATGGATTTGGTCCGCACAGTAGTTGATAATAAAAATCGTCCTTTCCCCGGAAATTATACCGAAGTATGGGATGGAAGAAACGATCTTGGAGACATTGTTGCTAATGGAGTTTACTTCTATAAAATAGAGCTTTCGAGCGGCCGCTCTTTCTGGGGTAAGGTAATGGTGGTAAATTGAAACGAAGGCATATCTCCATAGGGAAAATGCTGTGTACACCATGACACTGCGAACGAACAGTGTAGAGACACATGATTATGCGTCTCCTACAACAATCTAACACAGAATCCGGATAAAAGAAAGGCAATATCCAGAGAGAAATAGATGATGAACAGGATAAGTTTAAAAGTTAAATTGATAATTGCGTTTCTGTTATCAAGTCTCGCTGCAGAAGGATTCTCCAATGATGTGGGCAGAGGTGGTTATGCTGGTGCTTCTCTTCGTATGGGGCTTGGGGCAAGGGCAATGGCAATGGGTGGAGGATCAGCAGCTCTGGTAGATGACGGATATGCGGGTTACTATAATCCTGCAGGCATACCATTCTTGAGCTATCATCGTTTTACTGCAACACTTAACTCTATGGCTCTTGATAGGCATCTTTTTTATGTTGGTTATTCCCAATCTATGGGTGGAAGAAATGGATTAATGAAAGCCGGTTTTTCTGCTGGATGGCTCTGTACAGGAGTTGATCAGATAGATGCAAGAGATTTCAATGGAAACAGTATGGGCACTCTTTCCAACTGGGAAAATTGTTTTTTCTTTTCTTTTGCTTTAAATCCTGCTCCCCTTTTTTCTTTAGGATTCAGTGGAAAACTTCTCTACAACAGGTTTCCAGGTATTACAGAGAAGAAAGAGTCGGTTTCTGCTGTTGGTCTCGGGTTTGATGTAGGAGTAATTGTAAAACCTCTAAGACATGTTGTATTGGGTTTAAGTTTTAGGGATCTTGGCGCTAAGTATTCCTGGAATACACAGAAACTCTGGGAGAGAGGAACAGAAACAGTCGATACTTTCCCAAGAGTTTTGAGCGGAGGAGTAGTACTGGAAAAGCTCTTTGGTTGTATGACCTTTTTATTTGATTTAAACAAAGTGGAATATCAACCTCTGGCATATGCAGCAGGTACAGAGATTGAATTGTACAAGAGATTTTTTCTCAGAGCCGGAATCAGAGACAGTAAATTGACATTTGGTGGAGGCTGCCAGTTCGAACTTTTTGGGAAAATAACCCAGTATGATTACGGTTTTGTTCCTGATCCTGTTGCTCCGAGGGGGAATCATGTTTTTACCTGGTCTTTTATATTTTGAGGCAAAATTTATGCGAAAGATTTTGTTATCCTTTACAATTATAGTTTTATCAGCAGCAGAAGTATTCGGTTCAGGTTTTTCTTCTCTCAAGTTAGGTGGTAGTGCACGGGTGGGTGCCATGGGCATGGCCTGTACTGCTCTGGCAGATGAAGGTTCAGTAGGGTACTGGAATCCGGCAGGTTTAACAATTTTGAATAAAAAGGATTTTGTTTTTTCTGTTAACAGATGGGTTAAAGATTTCAGGAACGAATTTATTGGTTTTGCCTGGGGAGATAGGCACGGTGGAGTAGGAATCCATCTGCTCTATACAGAAGTGGGAGGGATTCAGCAGAGAATCGGTCCTTCGCCAACACCGTTATCTCTGTTTTCTGCTCACGAATTGATTGCCGGAGTTTCCTATGCAAGGAGGATTCAGAAAAAGATCAGCATTGGCGTTACCTTAAAAATGTTCTATGAAAAAATATTCATTGAAGAAGCCCGCGGATTGGGAGGAGATATTGGCATTCTCTGGGAACTTCATGGAGGATGGCTTAGGTTAGGGGCTGTTCTTCAAAATCTGGGGAAGACAGGAAAACTCAGAGACCAGGATATTGAACTTCCTCTTACAGCGAGATTGGGATTGGCCCTCCCTGTTAAATTTTTGGGAGCTCGATGGAATTTTGTGGTAGATGGTGTTAAAGAGCGAGGTTCCCCCTTTCATCTTCATTGGGGCATGGAGTACGGTTGGCGAGAAGCACTTTTCCTTCGTTGCGGATATCAAACTGGTTACAAGAATCGTGGTCTAACAGGAGGGGCAGGTGTAGTGTGGGGCAGGTATAGGCTGGATTACAGTTATATGCCCCTTCATTCAGGTTTGCGTGATTTGCATCGTTTTTCTGTAGGTATTGGATTGTAGTGTTTCACCAGGAGAGGAAAAATGGCAAAATATAAGATTGCTCTTCTTCCAGGGGATGGGATTGGCAAAGATGTAATGGATTCCGCACGGATCGTTCTGGATAAACTCGATCTTGATGCAGAGTATCAATACGGAGAAATCGGGTGGGAGTTCTGGAAAAATGAGGGAGATCCCCTGCCGAAGAGAACGATCCAGCTTTTAAAGGAAACGGACTGCTGTCTTTTTGGAGCAATTACTTCCAAACCAAAGGAGGAGGCAGACAGAGAGCTCATTCCTGAACTTCGCGGAAAAGGATTTACTTATTTCAGCCCTATTGTGCGATTGAGACAGGAATTCAATCTCAGAACCAATCTCAGACCATGTAAGGCCTATCCTGGCAATCCACTGAACTATCGTGATGATATAGACTTAGTCATCTTCAGGGAAAATACAGAAGGATTGTACAGCGGGGTGGAATTTCATCCAGTGCCAGACGAGTTGAAAGGAATGCTGGCAAAACTTCACCCAAAGGCCAAAAAGTTCGGAGAATTCCCAGGAGAAGATATTGCTGTTTCGTGCCGTATTTTCACGCGTCAGGCATGTCAGAATATTGTTCGCGATGCTTTTGAATACACCAAAGACTATGGATACAAAAGTGTCACTGTTGTTGAAAAACCAAATGTGATCAGGGAAACTTCCGGATTAATGGTGAGAGAAGCCAGAAAGATAGCGAAGGAGTACCCCGGGATTGAACTCTGGGAAACAAATGTTGATGCTATGTGTATGTGGCTGGTTAAAAATCCTCAGGACTACGGTGTCTTAGTTTCCAGTAATATGTTTGGCGACATCATTTCCGATCTCTCTGCCCAGCTCGTGGGCGGTTTGGGCTTTGCCTGCAGCGGCAATATTGGAGATAATTATGCTCTGTTTGAACCCACCCATGGTTCAGCTCCCAAATATGCAGGCCAGTACAAGGTAAATCCCATGGCAATGATTCTTTCAGTTAAGCTTATGCTGGACTGGCTTGGGGGAAAAGAAATGGCTTCGGCTCTGGAAGATGCAGTGGCCAGCGTAATTAAAGAGGGGAAGGTTCGCACATACGATATAGGAGGCAGTAACAGTTCTATTGAAGTGGCAAAGGCTGTAGCATTACGTCTTTGATTTTTGTATATAGATTTCTAATATGTTTCAATATCTTTGCGCTTTTGGGGACCTGGCGTGAGATTTAATGCTATATTGAACGTTAAAAGATTTTCAACTGGAGCAAAAAAAAGTTGACTTTTTAAACTAAATTACTTATAATGTTAGTGTCAATTTTTAACTTATCAATATCAATCATGGAGGGAAAAAGGCGATGATACAATATTTTACCGAAGGCGGTGTATTTATGTGGCCGATTCTGTTCTGTCTGGTCGGGGGAGTTGCTATTATTATCGAGCGGTTTATTTCTCTTACCTTAGCCAGCGTTAATACGCGGAAATTCTTGAACGAAGTGGATGCTGCTCTGGATAAAGGTGGTACGAAAGCTGCCATCGAGGTTTGTGAAAAAACAAAGGGACCAGTGGCAGCAATTTTTCATGCAGGTCTTCTCAGAGCCGGAAGAGGGATAG
>CAZPNF010000115.1:0-6403 GCA_964587715.1 uncultured bacterium
CCTTGCGTGGTTGAACTCAGATGAAGGACGTCACTCTGTTTGAAGGGGAAAAATTTCAGAAAATGAGTTTTGGTTTGCACGGGGGATTGGGTCTTGAGCTCAGGTTGACAAACTGGTTTTCGATCTACGGCGAAGGAATATTTCATTATTTGCTCTGCAGAGATGAATTTTTCTTTGGTAAAGGTTTTACTGAGCAGGGGATTTTGACATTTGGTGGTGGAATTATTTTTTATCCTTTTTCTCAATAGTCAAGCAAAGGAGGTTCCTTAAATGATTTTGCGAAGAATCGTACTATATATAATTATTTTTCTGGGAATGGGGATTAGTAGTTCCTCTTCTCATGAACAGATAGTGTTGAGTCTTGACCAGAGTATCAAGATTGCTCTTCAGCACAATCGAACTCTTGCAGCTTCAAAGGAAAAATTGGGGGAGGCTAGAGCAAAATTAGGGGAAGCAAGGACAGGATTTCTTCCCAAATTAAAGGGGACTGCCAATTATACAAAGCTTGATGTGGCGCCCTTCATGCCGGGAAAGGTTTTTGCTAATGCAATGCCTTCTATTCCTGGTGTGCCTCAAATGAATCTTCCTAAAAGGATTACAGTTGGTCGGGATGAAATAGTTGGCATAGGGGTTCAGCTTCAACAGCCTATTTTTACCGGTTTCAGTATCCTCAATGGTTTCAGGATGGCTAAGGATGGTCTTAAGGCAACAGAGGCAGAATATTCAAAAAATAAGGATGATCTGATTTTTAATGTTCAAGAAGCTTACTGGGGTGTGTTGAAAGCTCAAAAATTTGTGGAAGTGACTCAGGAAGCTGTGAAGCAAGTAGAAAGTCATGTAAGGGATTTAGAAAACATGCACAGTGTTGGAATGTTAACAAGAAACGATCTTTTGAAGGCTAAAGTTAAACTTTCCAATGCTAAGTTAGCTCTAATACAGGCTAAAAATGGATTAGAACTGGCTAAAAAATCGTTCTGTAATGTTCTTGGCATTCCACTTGATATTGATGTAAAATTGACAGAAGAACTTTCCTATAAGCCTTCAACCGGCATATCTGTTTCTGATGCCACTCTTCAGGCACTCACCACGAGACCAGAAATCAAGATGTTCCGGGCTGGGCTCTCTATTGGGAAAAGAAGAGTTGATGTGGCTTCTGCAGGGTATCTCCCCAATCTCGCTCTTGTCCTTGATTATGGATACAAAAAACCTAATCGGGAGTACAACATGGAGTTTTATACCACATGGACAGTTTCTCTTGTTGCATCGATGAATCTTTTTGACTGGGGTGAAACTCATTACAAGCGGGCTCAGGCTCAGCACCAACTTTTGCAAATAAAAGAAAATTTTGAGAATGCAAAAAATGGAATTCGTCTGGAAGTAACCCAGGCTGTATTAATGGAGAAAACGGCTGAACAAAGAATCCAGGTGGCTGAGGAGAATGTAAAGCAAGCAAAGGAAAATTTTAGAGTTACAGAAGACCTGTTTCAGCAGGGTATGGCAACCAACACGGACTATCTGGATGCCAATGCACTTTTAGTAAAAGCTAAGACAGACTATATTTCTGCATTAGTAGATTACAAGCTGGCTGAAGCCCAACTGAAGCGGGCAATGGGTATTATTGGAAAAGGAGAATGAAGATGGCTGTTATGAAGAGCAAAAATCAGGAGGATATAATGAAACAAGCGATGTATAAATGTTTTGTTTTTATTGTCGGCATAGGATTGCTGACCGGAGGTTGCAGTCGAAGATCTTCTACAGACAAAGAAGTAATCTCTGCCATCCCGGTTGAAGTTACTACGATAAAAACCGGCGATTTGAGAAAGGTCTTCTCATTCACAGGCAATATCGAGCCTTGGAGACAGTTGAATGTTGTTCCGGATGTAGGGGGCAAAGTTGCAAAAATTCATGTTGAGGTTGGGGATCGAGTTGCAGAAGGGCAGACTCTTGCCGAACTGGATGCCGAAACCTTTAAGCTTCGGCTTGAACAGGCAAAGGCTGGACTGGCTGTGGCTCAGGCCGGTTTTAATGATGCCGAGCGAAACTGGGAGCGGATTAAAGAGCTCAAAGGAAAGGGTTCTGTCAGTGAACAACAGTACGAGAAAGTTCAGCTCGGTTACAATGCAGCTAATGCCCAGCTCCAACAAGCACGGGCGGCATTTGATTTAGCCGAGTGGCAGTTGAGGGTTTCTGTTATGAAGGCACCATTTGCAGGAGTCATTACTGGAAAGTATATGAATGAAGGAGAAATTATCAATCCACAGATGCCAGGCGGTCGCGGTGTGGTAGGCCTGATGGATTTCTCGACAGTGAAAATCACTGTCCGGGCCACTGAGATACAGGTTCACCAAATATTACCCGGGCAGAGAGCAGAAGTCAGGGTTGATGCCTACGCCGATGTCTCTGCCGGAAAGGTCTATGCGGTTAGCTCGGCTGCTGATCCAGGAAGTCGAACCTTTGAGGTGCAAATCAAAGTACCTAATCAGGATTTTGCATTAAAGGCCGGTATGTTCTGCCGGGTGAAGATTATAGTAAATGAAAGAAATAATGTTCTGACCGTTCCAGTTGATGCAATTTTGAACGAAGAGGGGAAGCATTATGCTTTTGTTATAGAAAGCGATAGAGCAGTAAAACGGTCTGTAGAATTGGGATTACAGGAAGGCACGGTAGTAGAACTGCTCAGTGGACTTTATAAAGGAGAGAAAGTTGTTACTGTTGGTAAGGAGATGGTGCAAGATAGTTCAAGGGTTGATGTTAAAGGAGGTGAAGCTCAATGAAACTGCCTGAATTTGGTGTCAAACGCCCTGTTTTTACAACGATGATATTTGCAGGGATTGTAATACTGGGATTGGCGGCTTTGAGCATGCTTCCTATTGATCTCCTGCCGAAAATAGAACTGCCCACGATGTCCGTGATTACCTTTTACCGAGGTGCCAGTGCCGAGGACATCGAGACCAAGGTCACGAAGATTATTGAAGGTGAGGTAAGTACCACGCCCAACATCAAAGATGTTACTTCGACTTCCGAGGAAAATCTTTCTGTGGTAACTATGCAGTTCGAATGGGGTACGAACCTGGACGAAGCGGCTGACGATGTGAGGCAACGGCTTGACTTCGCCGGGATGCGGCTACCCGAAGATGCGGATAAACCCCTGCTGTTCAAGATGGATGTTTCCATGATGCCAGTGATGGTTTTTGGTGTGACAGCTCAGCAAAGTTATACGGATCTTCATGATATTATCGATAACAAATTCTGTGATCCGTTAAAGCGCATCCCTGGTGTGGCTATGACGATTATTATGGGAGGGCTTGAGCGGGAGATTCAGGTCAATTTAGACCGTCAACGGCTGGAGGCTTACCATCTTTCTGTTCCTCAAGTGACAGGAATGTTAGCGGCAGAGAATTTTAGTCTTCCTGCCGGAGATCTGAAGATCGGAAGAACCGATTACATCGTCCGGGTTCCCGGCGAATTTCAGAACGTTGAAGAAATCAACGACATGGTGGTCGGCAATTTCAATGGTACACCCATCTATCTCCGAGACGTAGCTCAGGTAAAGGATTCTTTTAAGGATACAGAGCATCGGGTTCGTGTCAATCGCGGGCGAGGCCTGATTGTCATGGTGCAGAAACAATCCGGGGCTAACACTGTCACAGTAGCCAACCGCATCAAGAAGGCACTCCCGAAGTTGAAAAAGAGGCTGCCGTCAGATGTGAAGGTGGTTATAGCAATGGATTCTTCTGAGTTCATTGTCCGTTCTATTAATAACTTAGCCAGCACGGTGGGTTGGGCACTCTTATTTGTTGTGTTGGTGGTTTTCTTCTTCCTGCGGGAGCTTCGAGGGAGTTTTATCATTGCTCTAACCATTCCTGTCTCCCTTATTGTGGCTTTTGCTTTTCTTTATCTCGGAGGATATACCATCAACATGATGTCTCTCTCAGCTATCGCTATTGCTATTGGCATGGTGGTGGACAATGCTATTGTAATTTATGAAAACACATACCGTCACAATATGATGGGAGAGTCCAGAAGGGAAGCATCAATATTTGGCGCCGGGGAAGTAGGTACAGCCGTGATGGCTTCTACCTTTACCACTGTGGCCATTTTCTTTCCTATTATTTTTGTCAAAGGCATCACAGGAATTATGTTCAGGGAGCTGGGATTGGTCGTAATGATCGTTTTAGCTGCTTCTCTATTCTCTGCGTTGACCCTTACTCCTATGCTGTCTTCCCAGTTTATGGGCGTGCCCTCTCCCAGGGAAAAACGAAGAGGACTTATCCAAAGGTTTCATGATTTCAGCGAAAAATGGTTTACTGGCCTTGAGGCCACCTATAGAAAGCTGTTGAACTGGGCCCTGAACCATCGTAAAATTACGGTAGCAGTTGGTCTGGGGATATTTGTTGTCAGTCTCTTTTTATTCAAGGTGGTAGGCACAGAATTTATGCCGGCTACGGATCAAAATATGGTGCAGGGGACTGTGAAGCTGCCCGTGGGCACCCGGGTAGAAGTCACCGACCAAGTAATGGCAAAAATTGAGGATATTATGGCGAAGGACGTCCAGGAAAGAAAACTGATGTACGTTAGCTGTGGGAAGAGTGAGACAGGGATGGCTTCTGCCATGGGTCAGCAAAGAGATACCCACATCATCAGTGCGGGAGCACAGCTGGTCTCCAAGAATAAGCGGAAGCGTTCGGATCGTGATATTGCCCGGTCACTGAGTCAGAAAATTGCCCAAATTCCGGGGATCCAGACGATTGATTTTACCCAACAGGACATGATGCAGATGATGATGGGAGGTAGTACTAAGCCAGTATCGGTGGAAATCTATGGTTACGACATTGCTAAGGTTGATTCTTTTGCCCTCAAGGTTAAAGAGCTCATGGGTAGAATTCCAGGATTGATTGATGTCACTATCTCCAGGGAGAAGGGAAAGCCCGAACTCTGGGTGGAAGTGGATCGTAAGAAGGCGGCTTCTTTGGGATTGAACATGGCACAGATTGCCTCTACTTTGCGCACCAAGTTCTATGGAGAAGTGGCTACCAAATACCGGGAAGGCGGAGAGGAGTACGACACCTTTGTACGACTACAGGCTTCGGATCGACAGAGCATAGGCGATCTAGAGAACGCTTTTGTAACTTCTCTTATGGGCAAACAAATTCCCATCAGCAGCATTGCCAGAATCGTCGAGAGGCGGGGGTCCTTGACCATTCAACGAAAGGATCAGGAACGGGTGGTCTATGTAGGGGGAAGTCTGTACAAGCAATCTTTGGGAAAGGTGGTGGCTGATTTGAGAAAAGAACTGGGCAAAATCTCCATGCCGGAAGGGATAGATGTCGCGATAGGTGGTTCCGCTCAGGATCAGGCCGAGAGTTTTCGTTGGCTGGGCATCGCTATGATTGTTGGAATTATCTTGGTTTATATGGTAATGGCCGCGCAGTTCGAGTCGCTGCTGGATCCATTTGTAATCCTTTTCTCCATTCCCTTCGCCGTTGTTGGAGTGATATGGGCATTGTTTATTACCGGCAAGACACTCAGTGCCCTCTCCTTTGTAGGTATGGTGATGTTGGTTGGGATTGTGGTGAACAACGCCATTGTGCTGGTGGATTACATCAATATCATGCGGGCTCGAGGACTGGCACTTGAGGAAGCCATTTTGGTCTCTGGCCCCCGCCGTCTGCGGCCGGTGTTGATGACCGCTTTCACTACTATTTTTGCCCTACTGCCTCTTGCTTTGAAAACTGGAGAAGGATCAGAGACATGGAGTCCATTAGCCATCTCGGTCATCGGTGGGCTTCTGGTTTCAACCTTAGTTACTTTGATTTTTGTTCCAGTTATGTATTCAATCTTTGAAACCAGAGTTAAGAAGAATCGCTCTAAGTAGATAAGGAGATGACGATGAAAATAGTTTGGATTGCTTATAATCAGGCTATTGGCGACGAGGTAAATGAATCTCTGAAAAGATGTGGGGTGAAAAACTACACTAAAATTCCTCTAGTCCACGGGGTAGGTCAACATTCCGGTTCCCATATGAATAGTCATATCTGGCCAGGGGTAAACGCGCTCCTGATGATTGCCTGTTCAGAGGAGATGAAAGATAGACTTTTAGTAGAGGTAAGAGAACTAAAGAAATCGTTTGAGAAAGAGGGAATCAAGGCCTTTGTTATCCCGGTGGAAGCAGAGGTATAAGTACCCCAAAAGGGTTTTTTTGCTATTGTGACATGGATGCCATCGTTTTGGAGCGATGGCATCCGTTAATTCGGGTTAAACTAAACTGCCTTCTTATGACGGAGATGTTCACGATCTTCTAAGAGAATATTTATACGTACTTTCAATCGCTTGTGATCCAGAAGGGCAGCACTCAGAGCCCATAGAATCCAGACAAAACCGAGCCTGGGTTCATATCTGAGTG
>CAZPNF010000116.1:0-6378 GCA_964587715.1 uncultured bacterium
TCGATTATGAATAATACGCCTGATTACACGTTTATGATCAATGTGGGTGATGTAGTCAGTGATGGCACTGTGAAGAGCCAATGGGATATCTGGCAGAAAGCTTGCGATGATGTACTTGGCGGAACCGGTCAAGATCAGGTTCCTCCTAAATACATGGCCGTCCCCGGTAACCATGATAATACTGAAAAAACTTTAGGATTGACCAACTGGAAAACCTATCTCCCGGGTCAGGCACGGGAGTACGGCAATGACGGGAAATATTTTTCTTTTGATTATGAGAATGCAAGATTTATTATCATGGATTCAGATAAATCACCAAAAACCGGCGACCAATATACTATGTTATTAGATACGATTGAAAATAATCCGAAAACATGGCTTTTTACAGTCTGGCACCATCCCATATTCGATTTTGGACCAAAGCATTATGAAGATTTTTTACATGATATGTGGGGAGTTCCACTTTATAGGTCCGGATGTGATATTATGTTTATGGGGCATGCGCACTATTATGTAAGAACTAAAAAATTGGAGTTGAATGGTGAGATGAATCCGCCACTCGATCCAATTTATGGAACGGTTCAGGTCGTTACAGGAAACGGTGGAGCTCCCACCTATCAAGTTACACCCAACGAAGACAACAACGGCTATATGGTTGAAGCATACACCAATCAATATGGGTATACTGAACTTACCGTAAGCGAAGATACATTGCGTTTGAGGCACTATTTAAAAAACGGAACCCTCTTCGATGAAGTATATTATTCACCAAACCCAAAGCTAACCGATAGTGCTACCGGAAAAATAGATTTGGGTGACACGCCTAATGCTTACAGTATTCATCAAAATTACCCCAATCCATTCAATCCGGAGACAACATTTTATTTTAGCTTGCCAAAAAATGGTAATGTAACAATAAAAATTTATGATGTTAA
This sequence comes from uncultured bacterium, assembly GCA_964587715.1. Lineage (GTDB taxonomy): Bacteria > Zhuqueibacterota > QNDG01 > QNDG01 > DSAB01 > CAYYPT01. Next base: position 936 of record CAZPNF010000116.1, read on the forward strand.
CGGCAGAGAGGTTACCACTCTGGTGAAGGCATATCTGGCAAAAGGAACACACAAATCCACATGGAACGGAATAAATTCCGATGGATCTATTATACCGAGCGGGATATATTTCTGTCGAATGCAGGCGGGCGATTATACAAAAACAAAAAAAATGATAAAGTTACAATAGCAAGGTCTTTATGGCTTGCAAACAATGGAGAAGAGAATGAGTGTGCCAAGCAAAGCTAATATTGGCAAGCTGGACAATCCAGCATGTGTAACGGCTAACCACCGGCACGGAACTGAGCCATGCGTATGAGGCGGTAACAAATCATGCAAAGCCGTGGTAAGGGCAGTCTGTCAGCCACAACGCAAGTTCACCCTGTTAGATATTTATTTAATAGGGTGGATCTTGTTGGATTATTGTTATCTAACAGGGTGAAGGTATTGAGCCCCGAAATTACTCACATTGCATTGGGTCAAGAGTTTCATTTCTCTGAAACCGATATCAGGACACACGTTAATGGTGAGAGTGTTCCTGACGTGCCGGGGTCTGAGTCCGTGGCGGGCAAACGAATTGTCAATATTGGAACTTGGGAGAACCGAAGCGTGCCGAAAGGAAGCTTCCAAGAAGCCGAAGAGGTGACAAGGAAGTATGGCGTTTCGGTAGTCGGACTGACTCATAGTAAAATATATTGCCTGCCAGAATTTTTTTAATACCACAATCATTCCTTCTTAATCCGTTCCCAGACTGTATCCATTTCCTCAAACGTTGCATTTTCCAACTTCTTCCCCTCTTTCGCCATTGTTTTTTCAACTGTTTGGAATCGGCAAATAAATTTTTCCACAGCCTGTCTCAAAGCTTCCTCTGGATTGATGTGAATGAAGCGTGAAAAATTCACGAGAGCAAAGAGAAGATCTCCGAATTCTTCCTTTATGGCTTCCTGTTTTTTTGAGTCGATTGCCCTTTTAAGTTCTTCTGTTTCTTCTTCTACTTTTTCCCAGACCTTTTCTTTTTCTTTCCAGTCAAAGCCAACTGTTGCTGCTTTTTCCTGAATTCTATGTGCCCTGAGAAGTGCTGGCAGTTGTTTTGGTACACCATCCAGTACAGATTTTTTCCCTTCATCTTTTTTGATATGTTCCCAATTTACACGCTGCTCTTCAGCAGTGTTGATTTCCGCCTCACCAAATACGTGAGGATGGCGCCGAATGAGTTTGTTGTTTATCGTTTTAAGAACGTCGAGAATGGTAAATCTGTTTTCCTCTTTTGCCAGTTGTGCATGAAAGATGACTTGTAGAAGCAGATCACCCAGCTCTTCTCTTAGACCGTCGAAGTCATTTTGATCTAATGTTTCAAGAACTTCGTATGCTTCTTCTAAAAGATAAGGCTTCAGGGACTCGTGTGTCTGCTCTCTATCCCAGGGACATCCGTCCGGACTGCGTAGTTTTTCCATTATGTTGGTTAGTTGCTCAAATTTTGTTTTTATCAAGATAACTTCCTTTCGCTGGTTCTCTTTTTGTCTATGTACAGTCACAGTTACAACTTAGCCAAATAGAGAAAAAATAACAAGAGAAAAGTTGAGATTAGATCTGAATGATTCCCGCGAGTGGAAAAATTTTTCAAATTTCCATCATCCTGTGGGAAGTCGAAGGATGAGGGAATGTCAAAAAACCTTAGCGCTTCGCGTTGTAGAATATATTAACCGCAAAGGCACAGAGAACGCAAAGAAAAATTCAGGACAAAAGGTTTAGGGTGGTGGAGAGGTATCGCATTTTTGTCAGCCGAGGATCAGATTGAAGCTGAGTCAAAGATGAAGGGGTGGGCATTATTTTGCCGATGGCGAAATAGCGAATGGGATGAGGTCGGGTGGATGTTATGTGCACGGTGTAGAGGAGCTTGAATGAAGTAACTCAGGGCCTTCAAAAAGGTGAAATTCTTTGGCTACTTTCTTTTAAAGAAAGTAGCAGGAATTCTTTAACGATTTAACTTTCCAGCAACAAGTGATTTTGAATGAGCGATGAAATGAAGTTTCATCGATAAGGTAACCTTCACTTTACCCTTTACCTTGTGCCTACGTTCTTTGAAGCACAAAATTGGGGATAGTCAGAAGTTAGGATTAAACATCTTGATTCTGAGGTTTTACTTCTTTATATTTTAAGATGTATGGTTATCAAAAATTGGTAAAATCCAATGTTAGGTAGTCGATTACCAAAGCCAAGGCGCTTTTCTTACGAACCTCATTATTACGATCCAAAGAAGGAAGAGAGAGAAGGTCATCGGATCAAATTTAAAAGACATAGATCAAAATCATCTGCTAAAGCGCGTTCCCTGTTCTGGCTTTTATTTCTTCTCGTGCTTGTTTTTTACTTGATATATTTTCTCAGCAAACTGGGTCGGCAGTAATAATGAACACACCCATAAGGATGTGTATTGCATGTAAGACGAAGCGGGCGAAGAGAGAATTACTCCGCATTACGAGGACTCCTGCAGGTATTGTCGAGTTTAATCCACAGCAGAAAAAAGAGGGGAGAGGTGTTTATCTCTGCCAAAATCTCTCCTGCATAGAAAAGGCAAAAGCAAGTGGTCTTATCGGCGGAAGGCTCAAAACACAGGTTCCGATTTCAATTTATGCAGAACTTATAAGCTATTTAGAAAAGGTGTAGGGGAGTGTATTATGAGTATTTTTTTAACCGCAGAGTCGCAAAGCTCGCAAAGAATAATATCTTAAGAAAAAAATTTCAAATAACAAACGTTCATAACAGTATTAACAATAGAGAAAATCTATGGCTTCCAAAATTTTTATTCTTCCTGAATCTTTGATGAAACGTATTGCTGCCGGCGAAGTTGTGGAAAGGCCTGCTTCTGTTGCAAAGGAATTAATGGAAAACAGTCTTGATGCAGGTGCAACTTCTATATCACTTCTCGTTAGAGATTCTGGCATGAGCCTTATCAGGGTAGTGGATGATGGAGAGGGAATGACCGAAGAAGATGCCCTGATTTGCTGCAGGCGGCATGCGACAAGTAAGATTTCACGTTTTGAGGATCTTGAACAAATTCGTACACTTGGTTTCAGGGGGGAAGCTCTGGCAAGTATAAGTTCTGTTTCCCGTATGGTTATCACTACTCGTACAGAGGAAGAAACAGAAGCAACTCAGATATTTATGGAAGCCGGAACAATTCAGGAGGTTTTGAAAGTAGCGGTTAACAAAGGGACTTCTATAGAGGTAAAGGATATTTTTTATAATGTTCCTGTTAGGCGTAAGTTTTTAAAAACTCCTGCCACAGAACTTCGCCACATTATTTCAGTTTTCAGGCGTATGGCTCTTTCACATCCCGAGGTAGAGTTCTCACTTTTTATCGATGGAGAAAGGACAATGGATCTGCGGAAGGGATCAATGACGAGCCGAATTGAAGATCTCATGGGTGAGAGGAAGATGTCAGCTCTGGTCCCTGTAGCAAAAAAAATGCCCGGTTTTTCCGTTGGAGGATTTGTGAGTCGTCCTGGAGAGGCTTACAAGAGCAGGGAGAGTCAGTTTTTCTTCCTGAATCGCCGCTACATCGTAAATAGGACTCTTATTCACAGTGTGTTGTCTGCTTATGGAACCCGGCTGGGAAAAGGTGAGTATCCTATTTATTTTCTTTATATAGAAATGAATCCAAAAAACTTTGACGTTAATGTTCATCCCACCAAGATTGAAGTCCGCTTTTCCGATGAGAGATTTCTCCATGAGGCTGTCCGACGGGCAATCGAGGATGCACTGCGAGCACCTGCTGTTGTGCCTGAACTCAAGTTAGTTCCAGGGAAGAATAGATCAAAGCCTGCTGCCAGTTTTCGCCGTCTCAATAATAAAGCGTACAATCAACTTACTCTTGAGGCTCAGAGGCCTGTTGTAGGAGAAGAGATAGCAAAGAAATCATTCCGAGACAAAGAGACGCCGTCTCTCTGGCAAATTCACAATCGTTATATTCTCGCTCAGATCAAGAGTGGACTAACGATCATTGACCAGCATGTTGCTCATGAACGCATTCTCTACGAACGCGCCCTTGCGTCAAGAGAAAAAAACGGCAGATTTTCCCAGCAGCTTCTTTTTCCCCAGACCGTGCAGCTTTCCCCCGAAGATTATTTGATCCTTACAGAGATTCTTCCTTACTTAGAGAAAATCGGCTTTGGGATTAAAGATTTTGGGAAAAATGCTGTTGTTATCGAAGCTGTACCTGTCGAGGTGAAAACAGGGAGGGAAAGGGAACTTCTCTCAGAGATTATCAGTGAGTATAGGGAGACTCGCGATGAAACAACAGATACGTGGGATGCAGTAGCAAAATCTTTTGCATGTAAATCTGCAATCAAATCAGGTGATCGCTTGAGTTTTCAGGAAATGGCATCACTCGTTGATCAACTTTTTGCCACCCGTGAACCTTACTTCTGTCCCCACGGAAGACCAATTGTAGTGAATTTGACCTTAGAAGAAATAGATAAGAGGTTTGGCCGCTGAACCATAAAAATGGAAAACATGTACTTCTCATTGTAGGACCTACAGCTTCAGGTAAGACCGAACTTTCACTCCGTATTGCAAGAAAATGCAATGGTGAGATTGTTTCGGCTGATTCTCGCCAGGTTTACAGATTCATGGATATTGGTACTGCCAAGCCTTCTCTTCAACAGCAAAGAGAAATTATCCATCACTGTATTGATATAAAAAATCCTGATGAATTCTTTAGTGCTGGTGAGTATGGACAGCTTGCCAGAAAAATTATCCACGATATTTTTACCAGAGAGAATTTTCCCATAGTCGTAGGGGGTTCAGGACTTTACATCAGGGCTTTGGTTAATGGACTTTTTATAGGAAATTACAGGGATTCTGCCCTCCGCAACAGGTTGAAAATAGAAGCTGAGAAGAAAGGAATTTCAAATCTCTACGAAAAGTTATCAAAGGTTGATCCCGCTGCTGCTCAAAGAATTCATCCCAATGACAGGAAGAGAATTATTCGGGCACTGGAAGTATACGAACTTTCTGGTAAACCCATATCTACTATTCAGAAAGAGAAAACAAAACCTGCAGATTTTGTTCCCATATTCTGGGGGCTGCGCTGGAAGAGAGAAAATCTCTACGAGCGAATTGAAAGACGAGTTGATAATATGATAAAATCAGGACTTGTTGAGGAAGTTAAGAAACTTAAGAAGATGGGGTTTGATACACGATACAACAGTCTGGATTCGGTGGGGTACACAGAAGTCTTTGATTATTTAGATGGTAAAACCACTTTTGATGAGATGGTTGATCTTATTAAACGGAATACCAGAAGATTTGCCAAAAAACAGTTGACGTGGTTCCGTCAGGATTCCAGAATCAATTGGACTGATCTTGAAGAATCGGTGGATTGGAATGAAGTGGTACAAAGTATTATGAGCTCTATGTTAAATCGAGTGGGTTGAGTTCTCACGCCCATATTTGAAATCAAATA
>CAZPNF010000117.1:0-6356 GCA_964587715.1 uncultured bacterium
TCTTTAAAAAAGAGGACTGCAACATGCTAGTTGATTTGACCAGAACATTTGTTTCCAATATGCCAGTATATCCCGGCGATGACGCTGTTAGATTTTATCAAACTCGAAATATTTCCGAGGATGGCTATAATAATTATCGCATTGAGTCAGGCATGCACGTCGGTACGCATCTTGATGGTCCACTCCACATGGTTGATGAAAGTGTATTCATTTCAGAGATTTCTGTAGATCGTTTCTTCGGAAGAGGTGTGTTAATAGACGCCAGGGGAAAATCAGAAATTAATTTTAAAGAAAGTTTTAAACAGAGAATTTCTCCAGACGATATTGTTCTTTTTTTAACAGGACACGGTCGGATGTACGGGAAAGAAGAATACTTTAAGGATTATCCAGCATTAACTGAAACCTTTGCCGACTTCCTTGTGAATGTCGGTGTAAATATGGTTGGGTTTGACACGCCGAGTCCAGATAAATCCTCTTTCGCGATTCACAAGTTGTTGTTTAGAGCAAATATTTTGATTATAGAAAATCTCACAAATCTTGAACCATTACTCGAAGCTAAAAAATTTGAAGTCTACGTTTTCCCCCTTAAAGTCCAGGCTGATTCTGCTCCTGTACGTGTTATTGCCAGGATATTAGATATGGGCTGTTGAAATGAGCATAGAGTCATTGATGTTCGCTTCAATATTTACCCTTATAAACACGATTTTTTCAGTGGCGACTAGATGGTAATCAAAATGCGTGTACTTACAGACTACATTGAAATTTCAACTGAAGGGCACACAGATATTATTGATGTGACTTCTCAGGTAAGAGAGGTTCTGGAACAAAGCAAACTCCGCAGTGGGCAGTTGACAGTTTTTATTTCTGGCTCTACAGCAGGGGTAACAACTATTGAATACGAACAGGGTCTTCTTAAAGACCTGCCAGAAGCTCTCGAAAAAGTGGCGCCTGTAGGCAAAAGATATCATCATGATGCGACCTGGGGAGATGGCAATGGTTATGCCCATATTAGAGCTGCGTTAATAGGGGCTTCTTTTACTGCACCATTTGAAGAAGGCCGGCTTTTGTTGGGTACCTGGCAGCAAATTGTAGTGATAGATTTTGATAACAGACCCCGCCGCAGAAAGGTTGTCGTCCAATTGATAGGTGAATAGAAAGTGGCTGTTAATACAATTCAGTGGGTTAATGGAAAGATCAGGATCATTGACCAGACACTGCTTCCTGAAAAGCTTGTTTACCTTGATATAGATAATGTAGAAACTCTTGCTGAAGCAATAAAAAATCTTAAGATAAGAGGGGCGCCTGCCATAGGAATCGCAGGGGCAATGGGTGCTGCACTGGCAGCTCAGATCTGTGAAAAAAGTGATGGGAAAAGTCTGCTAAGAGAAGTTGAAAAATCTATTTCTTATTTAGCAGCAACGCGGCCTACAGCAGTTAATCTTTTCTGGGCGCTGGAAAGAATGAAAAAATTGTTGATTTCTCTGGAGAATGAGCAGGTTTCTGTGATTAAAGATCGTCTTTTGTCCGAAGCTCTTACAGTACTTGATGAGGACATAAAAGTCTGTCACCAGATGGGACGCAACGGAGCCTCCCTTCTTCCAGAAGAAGCAACAGTTCTTACCCACTGCAACGCAGGAGGATTGGCTACCTCTGGTTATGGAACCGCACTGGGAGTTATCTATGCAGCAAAGGAGATGGGTAAAAAAATCAAAGTTTATTCTGATGAGACCCGGCCTCTCCTTCAGGGCTCTCGCTTGACAGCCTGGGAACTCAAAGAGTCAGGCATCGATGTAACAGTCCTCTGTGATTCTTCTGCTGGTTTTTTGATGGAAAAGAAAAAGATTGACTGTGTTCTTGTAGGTGCAGACAGAATAGCAGCTAATGGAGATACTGCCAATAAGATTGGAACTTATACTTTAGCAGTTCTTGCAAAAGAACACAGCATACCGTTTTATGTTGTGGCTCCTGTTTCCACTTTTGATTTCTCCCTTTATTCAGGGGAAGAAATTCCCATAGAAGAACGTTCACCAGATGAAGTTATAAATGGCTTTGGTGTGAGAACAGGTCCTGAAGGTGTAAATGTGTATAATCCTGCCTTTGATGTTACTCCTCATAATTTTATTACTGCTTTTGTGACTGAACAGAAAGTTCTATATCCTCCTTATAAAGAATCGATAGAAACATTGAAACTAAGGTAAGGCAATCGGTAAAAGACGATCGAACGAAACAATTGTTATCTCCGTTGGTTCTATCTTTTATGAAAGGATAGAGCCTAAATTCCATCAGTCTTGGGAATTCACCCCTTCAGGGTTTCATTCTCAGTATTAACATCCTGTCTGTCAAAGGATGGTTTTTACACTTTGAAAATGGGAAATAGTTAAAGGTAACCCGACAATTAATCTTGCCATCTTAGAATTTCCCCCGCCTTTATTCTTAATTTCTCAAAACTAACATAAAGCGCAGGAATCACGGTTAGAACCATTGTAGTAGAAGCTAGGAGTCCTCCGATAGTTGCTAAGGAAAGTGAATACCATATATCTTCTGACCCGCCGCTGCTAAGGAAAACCAACGGCAGAAGTCCTCCAATTGTTGTGAATGTTGTCATGAGGATAGGGCGAAGTCTGTCAGAGGTTCCGGAGAGCACTGCATCTTTTATTTTTACACCTTTTCTTCTTAAGTGATTAATGTGGTCTACTAAAAGTATCGAATCATTGACAACAATTCCTCCAAGTAAAATCACACCGATGTAGGCAGACCTGTCAAACGAGCTTCCCGTAAGATAGAAAATCAAAAACACTCCGGCTAAAGATAGAGGTACTGTAAAGAGGATAAGAAATGGATGCAGAAGAGATTCAAATAAACTGGCAGTAACAAGAAAAACCAGAAACAGGGAAATACCCAGAACCAAATAGATTTGCTGTTTTTCTTCTCCTCTTAAAAAATAGTATGTGGCCTGTTCAACACTGTAGCCCGGGGGAAGATGTATTGTTTTAACAATAGTTTCGGTAAGACGGTTGCCCAATTTGTAGGGACCTCTGTACTCAAAACTCACTATGCGCTGATACTGCTGATTTTCCCGCACGATTTGTCCCATAGTTTTTCTTTTTTCAATTCTTGCAACCTCCCTCAACCTGAGAATTTCACCTGACGGGGTTTTGATCAGTAGATTTTTCAGATCTTCCATGGAAAAATTCTTATATTCCTGGAACTTGATTTTGTATTCTAATTCTCTTCCCCCGAGTTTTATTCGCTGCCATGCAAGGTTTTCCCTGAGATTGGCCTGTACGATGGAGAGAAGATTTGCAGGTGTTATGTGAAATCTCTCCAATTTTTCTCTGTCTATTCTTAGAACAATCTCGTGAACGTCACCACCGTACCACCAGACCGAGGCATTTGTATTAACATCTTTCACTCTGCTGTACCGTTTTAATCGCCTGCCCAGATCCTCGGCTATTTCTTTTACTTTATTGTAGTTGTAACCCAGCACCTTAATTCGGTACATAGAACCTCCGCCGCCTCCTCCTGTGGAAAAACTTTCACCAAATCCCCACACACCCACACTGGCACCGGCAATTTGAGATGCCGTGCTGATAAGTTTCTCTTTCAGTATCATTGGATAAGCGGTTTTTCTCAATGATCTTGGGAAAAGAATTCTTATGTAAGCAAATTCAGGGTAGACAAATGTGCCTATTCGCTGACCTCTTTTTTCTTCCAGTGCCACTTTCTCAAAACGGCGGGCTATTTGATCAGTCCGTTCTATCTCTGCTCCTTTTGGCATTTCAATATCAACAGAAATATAGGTATGACCGTGCCAGTAAAAAATTCGTCCTTTTGTTACGTACTTTTGAAAAAGATAGGTACTTCCTCCAAGAATAAGAAAAGCAAGAAAGATTGTAATCCTACGGTGATTGATAATCCATCTTAGAAAGTTCTGATACCATTGGATAGGTTTAAAAGCTCTGTCTATTTCTTTTTCCCACCTGTTTTTGGAAAATAATTTTACTGTAATAGAAGGGGTCAGGGTAAAAGCAACAAGCAGTGATGAGAGAAGAGAAAAACCAACAGCCAATGTGAAGGGAAGGTAGTAGATCCTCAATTCGCCAGTAAGATATAGGAAAGGAAGAAAAGCGACCACAGTTGTGAGTGTTGAAGCTACGACTGCAAGAACAACTTCTGAAGTACCTGAAACTGCTGCAACACTCAGCAGTTTTCCCCTTTGATGGTGATGGGATATATTCTCCACTACGACAATGGCATTATACACAAGCATCCCAAATCCGAGAGCGAGTCCTGCTAAGGTAAGGAGGTTTAGACTAATCTTGAATATAACAAAGAGATTCAAAGTGAAGAGGACAGAAAAGAAGATAGTAGAAAGAATTATTAAAGGGGCTTTGAATGTGTGCAAGAAAGCCATAAGCACAAGGAAGATTATCAGTATAGAAAAGAGAGACCTCTCGCCCAGATCGGAGAGAGAACGGCGAATTTCCCTGCTCTGATCTTGCTCAATGATTAAATCTAAACCGGGTGGCAGTTTTTTTTGCAGTTCTTTAAGTTTTTTGAAAACCCTGTCGGCAGTCTTTATTGTGTTGCTTCCCACTTCTCTTGCAATGTGGAGAACAACAGCAGGATGGCCGTCGATGCGGGAAAGACTTCTCGGCTTGCCGTACGTGTCGTGAACTTCAGCAATATCTTTTATGTGAACAACGGAACCATTCTTACTGGTTAAGATTGCATTTTCTATCTCAGAACTTTCTTTCAGCGGGGTATCGACGAAGAGAGTGATACGTTGTTTCCCCGTGCGGAGCGCTCCGATTGACTGACGATGCCCAAGATCGAGCAACGTTTGTTCAACCCGATTTAAAGGAATATTGTAAGCATTAAGTTTTGTTTTGTTAACTAAGATTTCTATTTCTCTGTCCTGGCCACCGATTACCTGTACCTCAGCGATCCCTTTGAGACCCATGAGTGTGGGTTTTACTTTTTCCAGAGCAATACGTCTGAGTTCCTGCAGTGAGTAGGCACCTGTGAGATGGATAGTAAGAAACTCATCTGTCTGGAATTTTTCTGGAACGTATTTTACAATCTGTGGTGAGATAGCACCATACGGGAGCTGTTCCCTGATGGCAGAGAGTTTTTCGTTGAGTTCCATGGCGGCAAAGTTCATGTTGGTTCCGCGGGTAAATTCAACAGTAACTTTTGACATCCCTTCCTCAGAAACGGAACTTACCTTGTGAACATTGACGACCGTGTTTGCTACAGCTTCGATAGGCGAGGTTACAAAAGCTTCCACAGTTTCTGGTGAGGTGTCGTACCATGAAGTGGTGATGGTGAGTTTTGGGAAATCCACATCGGGAGTGAGAGCCAGAGGCAACCTGGAAGCTGAAAAAATCCCTGTGAAAAGTACGACCAGGCCTGCCATTGCTACGGCAGTTGGTCTTTTTACAGCGTGTTCTATAAGGTTCATGGCAGCCCTTGTTTATTTATTGCTTTTCTGTTTTTATAAAACACCCTATTATTCCTCTGGAAAAAACACCCACCTATATCCTCTCCTCCAGAGGCGGACAGGCCTCAAGGGAGGATATTTTTCTTTCTGTTCAGGTACATTCGTCCCCCTTGAGGGGGGTGACAGGGGGTGTTTTTTATAAAAGGCTTACGCCTTAACTCCGATCAGGTTTTCGATTATGTGCGTCGCACATTTGTAGTAGTAAAACTGTATATCACAGGAATTATTATCAGTGTCAGGAATGTTGAGGTAATGAGACCTCCGATAATAGCAATTGCCAGTGGCCGTTGAAGTTCAGCTCCTGCCCCTAGACCAACGGCTAATGGGAGAAGTCCCAAAATTGTTGTGACCGATGTCATGACAATTGGACGAAACCGTTTTCTTCCTGCCTCAATTATTGCATCTCTGGCAGATTTTCCCTTCTGCCGTTCCTTGTTTATGAAATCTATTTTTACTATAGCATCGTTAACTGCTATTCCAACTAAAACAACTATTCCGATGAGAGAAATCACATTAAGAGATTGACCTGTGAAAAGGAGTAACCATGTTGTGCCGATAGCTGCCATTGGTACAGAGAATATGATGACCAGAGGATGGAGAAGGGATTCAAATTGGGCAGCCATGATCATGTAGACCAGAGCAATTGCAAGAATCCCCGCGGCAATCAGACTTTTGTAAGAAGCGGTCATTTCTTCTCTGGCACCCCCCACTGTGATGCGAGTTTCTCCAGGTGTATTGATGACAGATAGCTTCTTTTCAATCTCCTGGATGGTTTGACCAAGAGATTTACCCGACACATTTGCATATAGTGAAATTGCACGGGCCTGATTTTCACGATGGATTTCTGTAGGTC
>CAZPNF010000118.1:0-6352 GCA_964587715.1 uncultured bacterium
ACAGCAAAGAGAATTATGACTGGACACATTATGGCCTTGATTACTGGACACAAAAATCTCAGGACCCCACCAGCGAATTTTTTGGCGAAGATCCCAATGGACTTTTGGAGCGCTGGCACCAGCAAATAGAGCCAGGCGATACGCTGGGCAACTATGACAAACGCGCGGAATACGAGACAGAGGCAACACTGTACGGCACGCTGACCAAAAAGTTGGGTTTTCTTCTGTCTGGCCGGTACAAAAGAGGCGTCAATATTTTCCCGCAGCAGGCCCTACCCTACAATCCTGAATTTAATATTCAGGCTAAACTGAGCTATAAAATTTCACCTTCTATGAAGTTAAAATTCGCCACAATCTATGGCGGTTGGGAAACTTCCGAAAGAAGAAGGGACACGAATTTCAACAGCCTTGAGTCAGCTATGGAAGCGGACTGGTACCCTCCGATGGAAGTTACCGATCCATACGCCGCCAGTAAATATAGGCTATTCGGTGACTTTGCCCAGTGGCCGGAATTGAAGAGAGTGAGTCAATTCGCTTTAAGTTTTAGCCACGTACTCAGTCCTAGAACTTATTACGAAATCTCGGCCTCCTATCTGCACGACAGTATGAACAGATCGGATAGACATGGGGTTATCCCTGATAATTTGTGGAGCAGTAGGGATGACGTAAAAAAAATGGTCCAATACTTTTACGATAAGCGATATCACCACGTATTTGACAAGACAGACACTAAAGTGATTTCCATCAAAGGTGATTTGACCAGCCAGTTGTACAGTAGTCAGCTGGTAAAGACCGGTTTTGAGTTTAGGACGTACGATTTCTGGTACAAGCATCTTATGGGCTATTATGAAGGTGGGAGCCGTTGGAATTTGAATAGTGCTTTCGACGGAAAACCCTACGAAGGAGCTTGGTATGTGCAGGACAAAATTGAGTTCAGCGGTTTGATTATCAATGCGGGTATTAGAATGGATTTTTTCCAGCAGAACCGCAACGCGCCAAAAAACATGTACGATCCTCTTGCGATGGAGCCCACGACCCCAGGTCACGATCCCGATGAGCCGCAGGGCATCCCTGGCACCCCTGAAAGAGAGAGAACCGCATTACAGATTGCCATATCTCCACGGCTGGGTATTTCACACCCCATTAGCGAGAATACGGTTCTACATTTTGTCTACGGTCATTTCTATCAGCGACCTTCCTGGACAAAGATGTTTGGGTTGGCATTCATTAATTTCTCAACCGATCCAGATATATCTGTTGTGCTTGATCCTTATGCAAAACAAACAACTTATTGTGATCAATGGCAGGGTTATCAGGGAAACCCAGAAATGGGATATGAGAAAACAATCCAGTATGAGATTGGGATAGATCAAAATATCGCAAATGTGCTCCGCCTGGATATTACAGGTTACTATAAGGACGCTAAAAATGTAACCGGTGGTGGGTGGGATGGAGGTACACATGCTATTCCGGCTACAAATTTTTACAATGTTGGGATTATGACCAGCAATGATTGTTATTCAGATGTACGGGGGGTCGAAGCGGCTTTAAATACTCATTTTGCCTTTCCCCTGAACCTTGGCGGTAGCTACGATGTTTATTGGTCCTGGAATGGTAGGGTAGGATATTCCGATATGTATGAACCTGGTACAGCTCAACTCGATGTTCCAATAGGATACCGCAATGAAAAAGGGGCATGGGGTGGTTTTGAGAAGATCAAAGCATGGGTCAATTTCAATATGCAGCAGGGCAGTGGACCGGAAATTGCAGGTGTCAAACCCTTGAGCGATATGAATTTCTACCTTTACTTCAGGTGGCGTAGCGGACAGGTCTATACCTATCATGGTCCTGGTGATATTTCAACCAAGCCGAATAACATGAGATGGTTCCCCCTCCATGAAACAAACTTGAAAGTCTCGAAAGGCTTTCATTTGATGGGAGTCAGGCCAGAATTGAGCGTTGAGGTAAGAAATCTTTTCAATAACAAGTTTTACGCATTGTTACATGGGGAGGATATGATAAAGTGGCAGGAGAATAAAAGTTTGCCTGATCGTGAGCGACTGCCAAAACATTGGTTTTCAAATGAACCGAATGAGTGGAACTGGTACTCTTATGAAATACTACCAAGGCAAATCTATTTCCAGGTGCGATTTGATTTCTAAAGTGAAGGCACTAACCTAATAATTTTCTTTCATGAGATTCATGAAAAGGAGAATAATTATGGAAAGAAAGAATTTTGTAAGTCGTTGTTTTCTAAAAAAGAATAGCTATTCTTTGATGGGTGTGCTGTTCTTAGCATTAATTCATACTGCCAGCTTGTCTGCGCAGATACAGTGGGGAAAAGAGACTCTAACCCGCGGTCGATGTTGGACTACGATTCGTAATTCTTATCAAGCAGGTTCTGGGGTAGATTCTTACTCCCCATACTTTATTACAAGTTACCCTGGATACTCCAAAGGCACCGATCTCAATAATACTTTAAGCTATGTTACGGGCTTTGGGTATACAATTTACGGAGTCAGGGAAGGCACCGCGGGAGCATATTCGATCACCAATCGTGCTTATCCAGACGCACAGTTTGTTTATCCCACGAAGCCGGCCAAACTTATTAAGAATTATAATCTGGCCGGTCCTTCGATCGTGGCTGAAGAAATTGTAACCGGCGCGCACCACGTCAAAGATTTAGATGTGGATGTGTCGCACAAGGTCATGGTATGGAGTTATCCAAAGTATGAAAGTTTTTTCATCACTGAACTCACAGTCCACAATACAGGCTCAACCCCTATAAGTGACGTTATCTTTGGTCCGCAGCGAGCAATGATGATTACAGAAAAAGGGGGTAGCTGGGGTGATGAAAAGTATGGCTGGTCTGAAACCCAGAATTGCTTTTATTTTTACGATGGTTGGAGCTTTCTTTGGGAAACTGAAGAGCCAATTACGTGGAATTTTGGTGTCGGTCCGGCAAGAGGTGATATTGGCGATGCTGCTGATATCTATGAGCAAGGAAGCCGTGAGCACGAAATTCGTTCGCCGGGGTACTACGCATGCGTCTTATTAGATTCAGCAGGTGGAAGTGTTTATCAAAACATCACAAGATTTGCTTGGAGTTTGGGAATGATGGCAGATGTTGAGGAAGACCGATTTTTCCTACAGGGTGCGCATGAACCATCTTTCTTGCGCAAAACGCAAACGCACCAACAACCGCGTATGTCCTGGGATGAAGCTAGAGCTGCCGGTGGTGAAGGCGGCAACAAATGGGAGAGGGATACACCCGCTCTTAATATATCCTGTGGCCCGTTCGAGATAGCGCCTGGAGACTCAGTAACTATTGTATTTGCCGACGTGGTAGGTGAAATGGACCGTCATAAAATTGTTGAGGGTGGCGTTGCCAATATTGATCTACTCGCGACTGAATCTCTTGGTGCACTTTTAGAAAATATAGCTGCATGCAGGGAACTCTATACTAATGTATACCAAATAGAAGCGCACCCACCTGCGACGCCTACAGATGGTGAGAATAGTTTGGAGCTGACGCCTATAGGTGGTGGTATAAAAATTGTTTGGCCGGCCGTTCATGAAAATTACGTAGATCCTGTTACAGGAATTAATGATTTCGCTGGCTATAGACTGTATCGCGCAACTTATTACACGATAGGACCGTGGAATCTGGTAGAAGATATACCGATAGCTCAGGCACAGCTTGAAGGCGCCAATGTTGTCTATGAGGATAAAGGTCTGCCGCTGGGTGTGGGGAATTATTATACCGTTACCAGCTATGATACGGATGGAAATGAAAGTGGCAAAGTGAACAACAATCGCTATCCGGTTTATCCGTTAAGGGCGCCGAACGAAAACTTCCCCAAGAATGTATATGTCGTTCCAAATCCTTTCCGCCAGCATAGTCGGCTATTGGGTTTTGGTGAGAACAACAGAATAGAATTCATCGGTCTTCCCTCAAAGTGTACGATCCAAATCTACACCATGGCTGGTATACTTATCAAGAAAATAAAGCACGATGATGGTAGCGGATCCCAAGCCTGGGGAAGTAGCGAAAAGTTGGATTATATGTTGAATAAATGGATGCTATCAGTTGCTCCTGGTATCTATATTTACAGCGTGAAGTCTGAAGTCCCTACTCATGAAGGCGAAATATTTATTGGCAAGTTTGCTATAATCAAATAATGGAATGTTGGTGACGGTTGTTTTCAATCTTCATTCAAAGGATAAATAGGAGGAATGAAAATGAATGTGTTTCTATCGATCAGTATCAGAGCTATTCTAATTTTTTTTATGGGATTTTCTGGCCTTTACGCTCAGAAAGGAATCAAGCCAGCAGATATTGAACGTGCAGGTCAGTCAGGCTGGCAGTTTTTAAAGATCAACAGCGATGCCCGCCAGTCAGCAATGGGAGGTATTATCAGCATCAGCGCCGCAGAGAGTGGAAATTCCGCCTCTATTTTTGGCAATCCTGCCTTGCTGACAAATGTGAAGAACATGGACTTTGCACTCAGTCATGTTAATTGGATAGCCGACATAGGTTGCCAATCGGTCGCAATTGCAAAAAGGTTTGGGAACATTGGTGTCTTTGGTCTGAGTGTAGTTTCGGTGAATTACGGCGATATGCCGGAGACAATCAATAGCCCAATCATTGGTGAGGATCGCACTGAAACGGTTGTGACCGGAAATATGTTTACAGCAGGAGACATTGCCGCAGGACTCTCCTATGCAAAAAAATTTACTGACCGTTTATCAATAGGGGCCAATGCACGCTGGATCCGGGAAAAAATTGCGGAAGTGAGCATGACAAGTGTATCTATCGATTTCGGGACGGTCTATTATACAGGGCTCCGCAGTCTCCGATTGGCAATGGTAGCACGGAACTTTGGCCCTGACACTCATTTGGTTGGCTGGTCAGAAGAATACCAGGCAGAAGCTGTGGATATCAAAATGCCTGTGGATTTTCGAGTAGGGCTAGCCATGGATTTCTTTGAGAGCGAAGAAAGCCCACATTTCTTAACAGTTGCTGTTGAAGGTATTCATCCAAATGATAGCTCCGAGAGAATCAATATGGGTGCTGAATATTCACTCAGCAAGATGCTTTATCTTCGAGGGGGTTATCGGTTCAACTACGATGAAGAAGGCTTTACCTTTGGTGCTGGTCTGAACTACAATGTCAGGGGAATAGCTACCGTAATTAACTATGCCTATGTTGACTTCGGACGGTTACAAAAGGTGAACATGTTCTCTGTCGGTTTCTCGTTTTAACGTTTCTCATGTGGAGATTCAACACAGGAAGTAACAACAGTATCTGGATAAACGGAGGCTTCCTTTGGAAGCCTCCGTTTATAGTCTATGAACTGGCAAGTAATAGTGCTCCGTTTGATATAATGGACTGGTATCGGATTACACGTTTTAACCCATCAAAAAGATACATGCGGGAATGAATTTTACTCTAAGACGAAAGCATATCATAAGATGAACAAAAAGAGTTTTCTCGTAATTGCATTGGTTTCTTATGTTGCGTTTTTTTTCTGCGGTCAACCTGAGATGAAAACGCTAACCATTAATGAACTACGCGACAAGATCGCCGGTGGCTGGGCTGGTCAAACTATTGGCGTTACACTTGCGCCCCCAATATTTTCTCCAGGAGCTATGATTCCGGATTCTTTAGAGTATAAATGGTACGACGGCTATTTTGCGTGGTATTACGAAGAAGATCCCCCCCATTATTATGCTGTGTACATGAATCTCCCTTTTGTCGATGTCATTGAAAAGGAAGGCTTAGACGCGCCGGCAAGTTCATTTGCAAGGTCATTAGCTAGCCTGAAACAGGACTTATGGCATAATAATCAGATGGCTCGTTCCAATATTTTGAGAGGTATTATGCCGCCTCAATCCGGCCATTGGATCAATAATCCCCATGCTGACGATGTTGACTTTCAGTTAGAAGCAGATTTTATTGGACTTATGAGTCCTGGGATGGCCAATACTGCAGCCAAATATTGCGATAAGATCGGTCATATCCTGAGTTATGGGGATGGCTGGTATGGTGGCGTTTATATAGCTGCGATGTATGCTCTTGCTTTCATTTCTGACGATGTTAATTATGTCGTGGAAGAAGCACTGAAAGTTATTCCGGCAGAAAGCAAATTCGCTCAGTGCATGAATGATGTCATTCGGTGGCATAAAGAAAATCCCAACGATTGGAAAAAAACCTGGTTAAAAGTACAAAAAAAATGGACCGGAAGTCATTTAAGGTGCCCTGAGACTTTGTTCGAAAAATACGGTGGGACTGGATACCTGGCCATGGATGCCAAAATTAACTCCGCCTGGGTTTTAATTGGTTTATTAT
>CAZPNF010000119.1:0-6344 GCA_964587715.1 uncultured bacterium
ATTAACCCCTATTTTAAAAATACTAACAGTTGCACTTGTTACTTGAACTTACGTATTATTACTTGATCCCGTTCTTCGGGAGTATTTTTCTTTTTAAAATCCCAAGAGAATCGGGATAAAAGAAAAGTACATATCTAATTCTTAAGATGAGAGCGAGGGCTCTCATCTACCCAGTACTGACAAAATTTCCTTACAGCGATCATTAAAAATTAATCGTTGTTACAAACTAAAAAGAGGGCATCCCTGCTTAGATAAAGATTTAAGGCATAAATCCTCTTATTTCTTCTCTGAGTCCATATACTAATAAAAAAGCCCGCCCATAGGCGAGCAGGATACACATTACTCCCCTTGTTGATCTATTTCTTTTTTGAGTGAAGTTTTTCCTGTAATCCGTTAATAGCATCCCGCAAACGCGCAGCGTCTTCGTAACGTTCTTCTCTAACTGCCTCCTGGAGTTTGATATTAAGAATTTTTATTTCATCCTCTCCTTCTTTTGGCTCCACAGATTCCAGATCCTCGCTTATGGCTGCTTTCTGCATCACTTTTTCATCTACAAAAATAGGTGCATTTGTTCTCAAGGCTATAGCAATGGCGTCACTTGGTCTTGCATCCACATGAGTCTGTGTTCCGTTGCGCCTGAGATCAATAACGGCGTAGTAGGTATTTTCTTTCAAATCATTCACAATAACCCGCGAGATGTTTGCTTTCAGAGAATTCAACAAGTTTTTCATGAGATCGTGGGTCATAGGCCTCGGCGGAGTAACATTCTCTAATTCAAGCGCAATGGCCTGAGCCTCTGCTGGTCCCACAACAATGGGAAGCCAGCGGTGATACGTATCATCTTTCAGGATAACGATGAA
Source organism: uncultured bacterium (assembly GCA_964587715.1). GTDB lineage: Bacteria > Zhuqueibacterota > QNDG01 > QNDG01 > DSAB01 > CAYYPT01. The sequence goes on from CAZPNF010000119.1 coordinate 861, forward strand.
GCGGTTGCTCGACGTGTCTAAAGTTACCCTTTCTACTCGAACAGCCACAATCATTTTTTCCACCTCACTCTCATTCTTTTCTTATTTAAGAATATACATAAAAAATGAGAAAATCAAGAGAAATTTCTAAAAAATTTTATTCATTCTTTTTTCATTGCTTGTGGGAGAAACAATGAGTTCCTTTATCTTTTGCCTGCGGGTGTGACCATCCATTGGGCAGGGATTGGACAGAACAGGCAAGTTAGATTCCTCGGCAAATTCTTTTAAGAGATCTTCTTCAATATAGGCAAGGGGTCTAATTATATGCATCTTACCTTTAAAAATTTCCTGAACAGTATTCATAGCCTCAATTTTTCTTCCGTAAAGAATATTGATAAGCAGGGTTTCCACAATGTCATCTTTGTGATGACCATAGGCAATCTTGTTGCATCTCTGTTCGTGGGCCACCTTATATATTTCTCTCCTTCTGTATAGAGAGCAGATAAAGCAGGGGTTTTTCTGCGCATCCGGAGCCAGTGCAATTTTGCTAATTTCTGTATGGATTATACTGTAGCTAACACCTAATTTTTTGAAATAGGATTCAAGGATTTTCCATCCGTTTTCGCAGTTTATTATGAAGCCGGCTCATCACATCAGTAACCCAGCTTTCTCATAAGCGAAGCATCTTTACGCCACTTCTTTTTGACTCTGACCTCCAGTTCTAAAAAAATAGGACGCCCTAAGAAATGTTCAATATCCTCACGGGCCTGTTTACCTACCTTTTTCAAAGCCTGACCACCCTTTCCAATCAGAATACCCTTCTGAGAATCCCGTTCCACTATAACCACTGCCCTGATGAAATCTTTTCTTCCCTCTCTCTCATAAAAATCTTCTACCTGAACTGTTGTTGCATAGGGAATTTCCTCTCCATAAAGAAGAAAAATTTTTTCTCGAATGATCTCCGAGACAAAGAATCGCTCTGGCTCATCACTAATCATATCCTGGGGATAGAAAAGCTCCCCAGCAGGAAGAGATTCTACTATGAGTGAAGTAAGGATATCAAGTCCGTCAGCTTTTAGAGCAGATATTGGAACAATCTCTTGAAAAAGCTTTGCAGCCTGAAAATGATCGATGAGAGAAAGAATATGATCTTTGGGAACCAGATCGATTTTGTTAATGGCTAAGAGTTTTGGCACTTTAAAGTCAGCCAATAACTGAGTAATTTCTTCATCGTCAGGCGTTAAACCTGTAGCTTCTACCATCATCAGAATAAGATCCGCTTCTTTCATTGTTCTCCGGGCTGTTTTAACCATTACCTCCTGAAGAAGGTATTTGGGCTGCATTATTCCAGGAGTATCTAAAAAAATGACCTGATAATCTTCACCATTCAGGATACCAAGGATACGGTGACGAGTTGTCTGAGGTTTTGGAGAGACTATGGCCAATTTATGATGAAGGAGATTGTTCATTAATGTGGATTTCCCTACATTGGGTTTTCCAACTATTGCCACATAACCTGTCCGGAAGGAAGATGACTGACTATTTTTTTTGTTCATTTTAATAGAGCCTTCTGATTTGAACACCTTTATAGTAGTGTTTCAAAATTTCGTTGAATTTTTTCCCTCTCAAAGCCATCATGGCTGCACCGGTCTGACACATTCCCACTCCGTGCCCAAAGCCAGCCCCTTTTAATACAAACATTTCCGGTACTCTGCCCTTATCCCCCTTTTTTAATACGTAGAAGCAGGAACTCCAGAGAGTATTGGCGGAAAGAGCCTTACGAATTTTTAACTCTCCCTTAATAGTAAATTCTCCCTCAGTCCCCAGAACGTCCAACAAAAGGATCCGACCGGAAACACCTCTCTCTAATGGGATTAAATCCAGAATTGATCCTATATTTTGGCCTGTATTTTTCTCGAGTATCCGGCGCAATTCTTCCTGTGTATAATCCACCTCCCATCTGAAATATTTTTTAGTATATTCCAATGCTCTGGGAATCTTATCCTGAGAGGTATTGCAGTAGGCTGAAGGATTGGCATCGATCCATCTTTTCAGATTCTTTTCATCTGTAAGAGAACCATACCTCCTGAGTCTCCCCGGCCCATCAAATTCACCGCGGAGATAGGATTTAGACTGACCTCCCCACACTTTATCAGCATCCTCACTGTGACCTCCGCAGACAGCCGAGTAGACAGCATTGCATACCCTTCCCTTATCCCAGAGAACAAATCCCCTGGTCATTTGGACAGCCCGATCAGTTAATGGACTTTTTCTCGATAGTCCACTGTATACCTGACAGTGGACATCAGCACAAACATCAAAAGGATCTGTTCGGTGAACGATCCCGAGTTTAGCCAGAACTTCACTCCGGGCTGCAATGGCCTGAGCTTTCAAAGCCTCTAAAGGAAAGCTATCAGGCATTTCCGAAGGAATTACTCCCTGAAGATACTTTTCCAGAGCAAGGATATTGATTACTGCAAGTTTCCCCTCGTTATCAAGCTGGAAACATACTACTTCGGGATAAGTTCGGGTCTCAGAATGCTCCCAGTGATAACCTACTCCAACCGGAACATTGTAAATTGTGACTGAGGATCCTTTAATTAAAATTGGTCTGGAAGATTCAAACTGCTGACCATCATCAAGATTTGTTAATAGTATTTTTCCTCTGGGCTTGCGTATTGCCTGACGTACAACAAAAGTTTCCAGCCTGTTCCATATAGAATCTCTGTAAGACTTTGCTGCTTCTTCATTCTCAAAAGCTTTCTTTATATAGATCCTATAGGAGCGATTGTCACTTATAGTTCTTCCTCTGATTCGAAGCAGTTCACCAACAGGTTGAATAAAAGTTTCGAATCCCATCTTGTTAATTTTCTTTGCCGCGGATTTTGCTTTTGCTCTACTGCTCATGGAACCCGCCACTAACATGTAGATAACTCTACCAGGCACAGCGGTTTTTACCTCTGCCCGCCACCTCTTTCCTCTGACACCTCTGGCAATAAAGGTTCCATCGTAACTGGTGATCCGGAAAGAACCATCTACAGAGAATTCTGTTGAGTCTATTCCCCAGAGAAGACCAACTCTGATTGTAGGTTCTATTTTCCTGGGAGGAGGCGGCTGAACTGCACAGCCTGCCAAGAGGAGGAGCAAAATAAGTCCAAATCCTATCCATATTTGTTTCATATCAACAGGGATCCTTACAGAAAATCGAGGTTTTTAAAAATATAGTCCTAAGGAAGTAAAAATGCAAGGAGAAAAGGGTTGATTAATATCGAATGGATTTTTATTTGAGGAAGTAGAGACGTATGATTATACGTCTCTACTTTTGAAAATGGTGGGGCAAACCCACCCCTACAATGCTTCGTCTTTGGTGAGGTTTATGTTTGTCTAACAACGTTGATGAAAGATTTATTTATTGATATCAGGATTTTCTTCATCCTCATCCCATTTGAAGATATTATTCTGAATATAATTTCTGACGTTCCATAACTCTTTCTCATCTCTAATAATCCTGTCATAAAATCTGGGCTGCCATTCAAAATAAATACCATTTATCGTTGCCCATTTTTTGACACCAATTTTATACCCACGTATTATAGACGCCAAATTCCTTGACTGTAGCCCGAATTTGTTTGGATTTCCTCCCCGTAGAGACGCATAATCATGCGTCTCTACATTGTTGCCTGATATATAACCGTTTTTATCAATAACAACAATTCCATGTACATGGTTGGGCATAACAATAAATTCATCCAATTTTACAAACGGAAAATGTTCCGCAATGTCACTCCAGCATTGTTCTGCCATTTTCCCGATATCCGACAATATCATCTCGGTTTGTTCAATCCGTCCAAATGCACATTCGCGGTTCTTAACGCAAATGGTCACAAAATAATATCCGCTCTGTGAATAATCCCATCCCTGCAATCTATTAGATGAAATCCGGTATTTGTTTTTAAAAAGATTGTCTGTCATTTATAGATTATAGTGCTCTCTTCTGTAATGCTGTTATTGTTGGTATTATTACTACTTATAAAGATTTGGAAATTTGTAATATTAAGAATAACGAATAAAGCCTAATAAGTACCAGGTAGGGACTTGCCCCACCACAGTTTATTCTCCAAATATTTGATTGATGGTAGGAGAAGATTCGTAGGGCGCGCCAAGACGCACCCTACATGGCTGAACCTTAAATTAGTGATAAACTCACCGCGAAGCACCAAAACCAGAAATTCACACCAGCAAAAACATCCCCTACAACCTGATGAATAAGTTCGGCGGTTATGTTTATTAGGATCGTATTTCATTGATCATAAGGTGTAGATGTTTTATTAGGATTTTCATTATCCAATTCCCATTTCAATGGATTGTTGTAAATGTATTGACGGATGGTGTGTAACGATTGTTCATTGCGAATGATGTGTTCAAAAAAACGCCTTTGCCAGCGAAAATGTGGATTGCGGTTTTTGCAATTTATTGTAACAATTCGTTTGTATTGATTAATGATTATGCCCAATGTTGGAGGTTTTTTAGTGGGTACCGTATTTGTAGAGACGCCCAAATTGGTAGAGACGCCCAAATTGGTAGAGACGCCCAAATTGGGCGTCTCTACCTTATTTTTATTTGTCAATATCATTATCCCATGCACATGATTCGGCATTATAACAAATTCATCCAATATTACATTCGGAAAATGATTAGGTATTTCCAACCAGAATTTTTCGGCAATGTCCCCGCAATTATTCAATACCATTTCCCCATCAGCCACATCCCCGAAAAAACATTCACGGTTATAGGTAACAATGGTAACAAAATAGCCCCCCGGTTGTGAATAATCATACCCCGATAAACGGGTGGATTCAATACGGTATTTGTTTCTAAACAATGCCAAATTTATTCCCCTCCCACAATACTACAATTAAAAGTTATAAGAAATTGAAATGCCATTGCAATTCATCATTAGAATTAATTGAAAATGGTGGGATAAAGCCCAGTCTACAGGGCTTCGCAACACGGCATTAGAGGATTCCCATTTTAAACCGACTGTCAAATAACATGTCATTTTCATCATCCAGCCAAGCTTCATAAGAAACACTTACCCCGCGCTCGATTTCATCGAGGAAGCTTTCGTACTTGGGAGTACGCATAAGAATTAGGCTCGCAATGTCACCCAACTCTGGTTGCCAAATTGCAAATGACAAAATCAGGTCTGGTGGACTATCCTCAATGCTGATAAATGAAACAATTTCCATATATCAATCCTCGAATATTATTTTTATCCATTTCCCGAAGAATAAACAGCAGTAAGTAGGAGGAGGCCTACCCCACCACAATTTATTCTCCAAACATTTGATTGGCTTCCAATAATAAATGTAATCAATATACCTCCTGAAAAGGGTGGGATAAATCCCACCCTACAATACTAATAGCAAGAATGCTGTCTGCGGAGCATCCTCGCTCAGGCAGGCTTTTGCCTGCAGTTTGCATTTAATCACAAATTATTATTTC
>CAZPNF010000120.1:0-1628 GCA_964587715.1 uncultured bacterium
AACTGTCTTTTGGCAACTGTTAAAGATCAGTCAAAATCATGTACTCATTTTAATTAAAGCAATTCACATACCAGAACATAGCTTTTAAAAGAGGAAATAACAATATTTGTTTTTACAAGACTTAAAAAGAGTAAGAAGATAGAAAAATTATTTTCACACCAATAGCGTAGCAAAAAAACACGGTTAAAAAACCACATGTGCCAATTCGCCACAATTTATTTTATCCCATAAAACTTAAGCTTCCTGTGAAGATTTGCCCTATCAATTTGCAGCTTTCTTGCAAGCTTAGAAACATTCCCACCCACCTCTTGATAGCCTCGCTCTATAATTTCTTTCTCGAAGTTAGTCATCATCTCTTTTAAAGAAAGACTTCCCAAAGCAGGAATATTCTTCTTCTGGAAATTTTGAGAAGAAGCATGGAGAATCTTTTCAACCTCTTCTGCTTTGATAATTTCTCCTTCATTCATAATAATCAATCGTTCGACAAGATTTCTCAACTCTCTTACATTCCCAGGCCAGGAATAAGACTGAAAAATATCTATCGCACCTCTTCTCCATTGCTTCATTCCCTTCCCTGTTCGCTGGCAAATTTGTTGAAGAAAATAGTGTGCTAGAAGAGGAATATCCTCCTTACGTTCTCTTAAAGGGGGGACTTCTAAAGGGATCACATTCAAGCGATAAAAAAGGTCTTCTCTGAAATGACCCTGTTCAATCTCTTTTTCCAGATTTTTATTGGTTGCAGAAATTACCCGTACATCAAAATGGTAAGGTTTATTCCCCCCAACCCTTACAGCTTCGTTTTCCTCGAGTACCCTAAGAAGTTTTGCCTGTGTTTCCAGATTCATATCTCCAACTTCATCGAGGAAAAGCGTACCCCCGTTAGCCGTTTCAAATCGTCCTTCTTTTCTCTGTACTGCTCCTGTAAAAGCTCCCTTTTCGTATCCAAAAAGTTCGCTTTCCACTAAATCACGGGGCAAAGCAGCGCAGTTTAGACTAACAAATGGATAATTTCTTCTGGTACTTTCTCGATGAATTGCCCTGGCTACTAATTCCTTACCGGTTCCACTCTCACCAAAAATAAAAACACGCCCATCTGAGGGAGCTGCTTTGAGAATAGCTTTTTTGAGGTTTCGCATAGGAGGAGAATTCCCTATCATCTCCTCTTCCCAGCCGTGAAGACTCTCCAGTGAAACCACTCTCTGCTCCAGTGCTATCTGGTCTTTTAGATTTTTTAGTTCCAGGAGTATCTGTTCAGGATTCAGTGGCTTTTCAAAAAAATTATGTGCTCCCAATTTTGTAGCTCGTACAGCCGTGGAAAGATCTGCCTGTCCTGACATCATTAAAACTTTTGTTCGCGGTGAAATCTCCCTTAGTGACTTCAATGTCTCTATACCATCCATACCAGGCAAAACCACATCTAATAAGACAACATCAAATCTTTCATTCTGAAAAAGTTTTACCCCTTCTTCTCCCGTGGTACAACTTTTTACTGTGTAGCCTTCATCAGCAAAAAGGCCGGTAAGAGAAGAACAAATTTGCTGTTCGTCATCTACAACCAGTATCCGCATTGTGCTTTAGCCTTTCTACAAATGCATAAATTTGATTGAGATTTTTTGGCACTGTCTGGA
>CAZPNF010000120.1:1638-6306 GCA_964587715.1 uncultured bacterium
CATTCCATCTTCGTACTCTTTACTAAGAACCTTTGTCATATTATAAATTGTTGCAATTGTCTTTGATTTTTCGAGGGGGATCCGTACTTCTCCTTCTACCTCCTCCTGTTCTAGAAGCTTTACAATTTCACTGCGAAGTGATTCCAGACCTATTCCCTTAACAGCCGAGGTAAACACTGCAAGTGGAAAACGGTGTTTCAAAAGAGAAACTATCCGCCGATCTTTAATTAGATCTACCTTGTTAAAAACAGTAATCATAGGTTTATCAAGAATTTTTAAGTCTGCAAGTATTTCCTGTACTGAACCAATTTGCTCTTCAAATTCGGGATGACTTACATCGACAACATGGAGCAAAAGATCAGCTTCAATAGTTTCCTCTAAGGTACTGCGAAATGATGCCATCAGATGGGGAGGAAGCTTTCTAATAAATCCAACAATATCAATAAGAAGAACTTTTCTGTGATTCTCCAACACCATTGCACGAATTGTAGCATCTAAGGTAGCAAAAAGCCGATTTTCTACAAAGACCTCTGCATCAGCCAGCACATTGAGTAAACTGGATTTACCCACGTTTGTGTAACCTACAAGAGCAACTTTCTTAAAACTTTTCCGTTTTTTTCTCCGCACGTTTCGCTGGAGTTCGATTTTCTTAAGTTCTCCCTTGAGATGTCGGATTCGCTTTCTTATTACTCTACGATCTACTTCCAGCTGGGTTTCTCCTGGTCCTCTTGTTCCTATGCCTCCCTCCTGACGGGAAAGGTGAGTCCATTTACGAGTAAGCCTTGGAAGGAGATACTGAAGCTGAGCCAATTCTACCTGAATTTGAGATTCGCGACTTCTTGCTCTCTGGGCAAAAATATCAAGGATCAATCCACTTCGATCTACAACTTTGCGGTTGATCTCGCGTTCGAGATTTTTCATTTGGACTGGACTCAAATCTACATCAAAAATAACAACTTTAGCGCCCGTATCAATAACTTTCTTAGATATCTGATGCACTTTTCCGGTACCAACAAGTGTAGAAGGATCTATCACGTGTCGATCCTGCATGACCGTGTCCACCACTTCAGCTCCGGCTGTATCAGCCAGAGAAGCCAGTTCAGCCAGGCTCTCTCCTTCCTGCCTTCGAACCATACCCGGCAGAACAACGCCTACCAGAATGGCTTTTTCTCTTTTTTCTTGTGATACCTTAGGGTCAATCATAAACTCGGTCCGATAAATTTAATAACTGCCAGTATCCAGAATCACTTTTTGGATTTAATCCGTAAGGATTTCATGGGACAGTGGGGTATAAAAGGCTTACGCCTTAACTCCAAATTTTCATTTCTGAATCAGTGATTTAAACTAAAGCCCAAGTTTCTTCTGCACACCTTCAATATATTTATGCTGTTTTCTTTCAAGCGGCTGTTTTTCATCGTTGCGTTCGAACTGATCAAGCAGTGCAATTACCATCTCTCGTCCATCAGGATCTTTAACTGCCTCTATCGGGGTTTCGCCTCCGAGTGCCGGAAGTTTTTCATAAACCCACTGTTCCCAATGATCACTCAACTCCGCATCTATGATTTCTTGATATTCTGACTGTTTCTCCAAAAACTCCTGCTCTCTTTGATTCTTTTCTACTGAATTTTCTTCTGCTTTATTCATCAGAGACGTAATGGATTGTACTTTGATTGTTCTGTATTTTACGTGTTCTTTTAAAAGAGAGTTGACCTTTCTTTTAATTATTTCTGCCCTTTTCTTTGAATTTACAGAAACCGTTAACTGCTTTCCATCAATCTTGATATGCCCAAGAACCGTGTTCTCCCAGCTCTTTATAGCTTTGTTCCCTTGCTTCAACCACGGAAATTCGATACTCTTTATATTGCCTTTTTTATCAAACTTCGCTTCCTTTAGAAGTTCCTTTTCATCTACGGTTAGAGCCAGACTCTTCAGCATATCAAAAGCAATCTGGGGAGAATCAATATCAAAATAGAGATCATGGAAACAAAGGGGATCGCCATCCGTGTTGACCAGCTGAGGAGGGGTTATTAGTGCAGTGTATAGCTCAAAGTAGAGTTGTCTAATTTCTTCTTCCCATTCGAAAAGATCATGTAGCATGATAGGATCTGCTTCGGAACGTATGACAGATATTAGTTCAATGATATGAATTTTATATGCAGGTGGGAACAACACACTACTACAACCTACCAACATGCCGACGTGATCAATCTGAATCACCCGAGCATACAGAATATCTCCCTTCTGAGCATTTTGGGACCCCTTTCGTTCGGTTACCTCTATTCCCTCTCCTAAAAAGATATCCTTGAGTTTAAATCCCTCGCCCTGTTTGCATTCCAATATTTCATAAAAACTGTACGGTTGATTGACTATAGCTTCAATAAATCTAATTTCTAAATCCGACAATTCAGCTTCATGTACGGCACGATACGATTCGGCAATGGTAAAATCTTCATAATTTTCCAAGTCTTTCCCTTCTACCAGTAAATCTTCTTCATCAGGCAAATAACTATAAAGCAGCCACGGGAAGAAAACCTGCTCAGGAGAAATCTCAGGATCAGGATCCTCTACTTCATTTAACGTGAATTCTGACCAGGCTTCAATGATAATATCATCCTGATAAAAAGTGTGTAAATGTTCCATCAATTTATTCACCAGCTTATCATTGATCCCCCTGAGATTGTGCCAGAGAGAATCAGCAGCAGCGGTATCTTTCTGCATACAGCAGTTCTTATATTTTTTGCCACTTCCGCAAGGGCACGGATCATTTCTTCCTACCTTTTTCATAATTTCTTCCACTCCTTTGCAATTATCATTTCAACGATCAGAACAACCAGAGCCAGAAGAACCATCTCCCTCCACAACTCCCTTCCCCATCTTGCCCGAGAAACAACAGGCTTTAACGATTCATCTTCCTCAACTACTTCTACCTGACCTTTTGAGAAATTTTTTTCTATTTCTTTTTTTGTCATAGAGCGGAAATTAGATTCCCTTGTATCTATATTAACTGCTCGCATCCCTATAAGCAGCTTACCAGAATAGAATCGGTAAATTCCTGGTATTTCTGCTCTGGGTAAAGTCAGCATCATCTCCCCTCCTTTCACTTCAGGGAGTAGAAAAATATTTTCGCCTGTGGGTTCTTCTACATGGTATTTTGTATTTACATCTTCAACGCCTCCTGACAGAATAATCTGATCCCCAACAGTTATATTCTTAGTATCCATGGGTAAGGTGCCTGAGAGGTAAATGACACTGCGTGTAATAATTGGAACAAAAATGGTAGAAAATGGTAGATCAGACCATCTTTCCCCAACTCCACTTGTTGATAAAAATACTTTTCCTTTACCAGTGCTTTTCTCCACAAGAAATGGTTTCTCATCTCTCAGTGAGATTATTCTATGGGGGATTCTCCCGACCATTTCCACTACCCTGAAAAAATGTGGGGACCTGACATTTTTTTTGCCTTTTTCAAACACCCCCTCAAAAATAGGATGATTAAAATCAACCGACCCAAAGGTAAGATAACCTTCTTTTTCTATTCCCGAAGAGACAATATTGCCCAGCGATACTCCTAAAAGTGGATTACAAAAATATTCACTAACGTTTCGTAAATCCACATCGTCGCCCATCAAGAAAAAAACTCCGCCTCCACCCTCAACAAACTGTTTCAATTTATCAGCTTCTTCAGGTGTAAACGATGGGTAATTGGAAAAACAAATTACATCTGTTTTGTTAATCTGATTAATCCAATCGCTGTTGTAGAACATTTGCTTTACATCATAGATTTTTTCACCCTCATTTTGAGGATTTAAAGCCAGCAGAATAGGCTGAACATCCCTTCTGTTTTTCCCTACTAAAAGAACTTTGATCTGTTCAGGAATATAGCATGTAAAAAACCATCTGTTATCCTGGTAAAAATTATCCGTTTCAAACTGGATAGAACCCCATACCCACCCTTTTGCATGTGGCATCACGCGAAACAATACACGCTCTATCTGATGAGGCCCAATATCGACTACTTTTTGAGCCACTGCTTCATTTTCTAAAAAAAGTCGGACCAGAAGACCAGTTACTCTTTCCTCCCCATAATTTTTCACATCTGCAAAAATACGAAGTGGGATACCCTGCTGAAGAATTTGATTCTCTACCCCCCCTGCTGACAGCGCTATATTCCCTATTTTCCCAGCAATTGGTAAAATAAAAAGTTTACCACCCCATTTTTTAACCAGATCACTTTTGAAAAGATCAGAAAAATTTGTAGCCTGAAAATCTGATACTATATAGAGTTCATGATTTATATTGTGCGAAGAGGACAATAACGTTATGGCTTCTTTCACACTTTTTAAAGGATTGCCTCTTTCCCAGGAAACTTTTTCCTTTAAAAACTCCTGCCTTAAAACGTTGCTGTAGTGGATAAACGAGGGCTTTTCTTTGCCATTTGGGACTGTCCATATCAGGGAAACCTGATCTTCAGGATGAAGAAGATCAAAAACAGAGGCTGCTCTTTCCTTAACTTTCTGGAAAAATCGACCTCTTCCCATACTCATTGAACGATCAACAACAAGAGCAACAGAGCTTCTGGCTCGTCCCTTTCCCAGTACGCCTCTTGTGCGTATGGTAGGTCTGGCAAAAGCCATAACCAGAAGAAAGATTGCAAGAGACCTCAAGAAT
>CAZPNF010000121.1:0-6290 GCA_964587715.1 uncultured bacterium
GTTACGCTTCAAGTCGAGAGGGCCTGGCAGAGATTCCTCAATGGATTTGAAGTAAGTCAGGATTACGGAACCGTTGTTGAAAAATACAAACACTACAACTACGAACAGATGCTGTTTGATTGGAGGGAATACGTGCCTTTATTCTGGAATGATCAGAGCCTTGTACTTCATTTACGGGCAGGTATTATTGATCAGCCGGTGGAAAGCTTTTACAACTTTTTTGCCGGGGGGCTTGACGGTTTAAAAGGATATCCCTACTACAGTATCGAAGGGAGAAAATTACTACAGCTTGGACTGGCTTACCGTTTTCCTCTCTTCCAAAAGATTGGAATCAGGTTTCTTTTTATGAATTTTGACAAACTCTATCTTTCTTTATACGGTGATGTTGGAAGCGCTTGGGATAGTGGGAACATAGGGAGTGTTAACTGGAAAAGGGATGTGGGTGTCCAGTTCCGTCTTGGACTTGTCTCTTTCTACAGTTATCCTGCGAGTTTGTTTTTTGATGCTGCATACGGATTGGATAAATTTACCCACAGAGAAGAAAAGTACGGAGGAGAGTGGCGGATTTATTTTGGGGTTCTCTTTGATTTCTTAGATTAAAACTCAAAAGGAGAATTGCCCTATGACTGAAATCCTAAGAAAATTTTGCTGTAAAGGGGGATTTTTAGTGTTGTTGATTTTCATCTGTGAATCAGCAATTGGTTACTCGGAAGAGACGGGTAAGAAGCAGCTCTTGGTTTTTCCTGTGGATAAGAGGCCAATAATTGACGGCAAATTGAATGATCCTGTCTGGCAGAAGATTAAACCCGTTTCTGACTTTGTCCAGTATGCTCCTTATAATGGTGCTGAGCCAACCGAGAAAACTTACGCTTACGTGGCTTACGATGAGAATAACCTCTATGTGGCTTTCCACTGTTTTGACAGTTATCCTGAACGCATTGTTGCTGACATAACTCCCAGAAACGAGTACGAAAACAATGACCAGGCTGGTATTCTTCTTGACACGTATAACGACCATCGGAACTACTACTGGTTTGGTGTAAATCCTCGCGGGATTCAAAACAACACATACGACAGGGAAATTCGAGATACCATCTGGGAATCAGCAGCCCGTATTACTTCTGATGGGTGGACAGCAGAGATGGCAATTCCATTCAAATCGCTTCACTTTAGCAAGGATTATGAGCAAAAGTGGAGTATAAATTTTTCCCGCACGATTCAATCCAGGAACGAGCTTCTCTTCTGGACCAAAATTGGACGGCAGGATAGATTCCTTGATAAGTGCGGCCTTCTTCTGGGCCTCCGCGGTATAAAGGGAGGGCACAACCTTGAAGCTTTCCCCTTTGCAGTTGGCAGATACTCAGGTTTCTTGAATGGTACCGAGAAAAAGAAATCTTTCGGCCTGGATTTAAAATATTCGCCATTTTCTAACATAACTTTTCACGGTTCTGTAAGTCCTGATTACAGTGAAGTAGTGGCTGATCCCTTTTTCATTAATCTCACTCCTTACGAATATCACCTTCAGGAAAATCGTCCTTTTTTCCAGGAAGGAGCCCAGATATTTAGGACACCAATACAGGTTTTCTACAGCAGACGCATTCAGAATCCCATCCTCGCCCTGAAGATGACAGGGAAGGTCGGTTCTTACACGACAGGGTGTTTGTTGGCAAGAGATAATGAAAACTCCGGGCCGAACACAGACTACGGTGTTTTTCGCCTTCAAAAGGATGTTTTGAAAAATTCTCAGATCGGTGCTATTTTAGCCTATGCTGATCAGGGAGGAATAAAAAATACTAACGTCGGGGTTGACGGCACTTTCTGGCTGAAAAGAATCTGGACTATCTGGGGGCAGTATGTCAGGGCAGGATGGAACAGCATGGAAAGGGAAAGATCCGCCTATCAATTGAGTATTTCCAGACAGGCAACCGCAGGTGTAGTATTAGGTGTATGGTACACCAATGTTGACCCGGAATTCAGCATGAAAACAGGATACGTTAGAGAAAAGGACAAGATAGAAACGATTTTAATGGGTGGGTATCAGTGGTTGTGGAACCGGGGAGTGGTTCGATCTCTCGAGATCAGCGATGTTTTTAGACTGGGAAAGAACCACATCAACATAGAGACTGAAAAGAGCCACACTTTTTCTCTCAAATCTCTCTGGTTCAATCACCTGGAGGCAATGTTAGGTTACAGTACCGGGAGGTCTCGTCTCCAGGTGTATCAGGAGAGCGGACTCGTCTGGGATGAAAACTTTCTGCGTTCTGACTATTTCTTTTTCACCTTGAACAGTTCAAGTGGAGGTCTTGTTGATGGAGCTGTGACATACTACACTGGAAAGAGTCCTGTTTATCTTGAAAACTATACAAAGACAAGTTTGGGTAAATTCGGAGATCTTTCACTTTTGCTAACGCTGAAACCGAGACATAACTTAGAGATATCTACTAATGTAAATTACCAGTCTCAATCCCTGCTTTCAACAAACGAGACACTCTTCAACGGATGGACCAGTTCTTCCACCTTAAAATTGCAGTTTACAAAGAATCTCTTCGCACGGACGATTTTCTACACCTATACTGAAGGTGATAGATATAGAACCGATATTCTTCTGGGCCGCTACTTCAAAGCAGGTAGTGTATTTTATCTTTCTTACCGAGAACTCCGTGAGAAGGCTAACGCGAGATTTTCAAGAACCAATTATACTTTACTTGCAAAGTTCTCTTATCTATGGAGGCTGTGATGAAGAATTTTCGGCATTATCTTATTATAATATTTTTTCTTTTGGCTGCCTGTCCGCTCTTTGGGCAGTCAGGAAGTGAGATTGCTTTGAATACTTCAAGGCAGGCTGAGCTAAGATTCAACATGGTGGGGAAAGAATCTTTTCCCAAAAACGAATGGAATTTAATGGAATCTCAGACTGAGTCAGATGCTACGGGAAGAAAAAACCCAGCAGTAGGCGTTATTCTTTCCGCTGTTATTCCCGGGACAGGGGAGTTATATGCAGGCTCACTAGCAAAAGGAGTCATTTTCTTGGGGACAGAGATTGCTCTGTGGGTTGGATACTGGAAGTTTTCAGACCGGGGGCAGAAATGGCAGGATACATTTCAGGATTTTGCAGATACGCACTGGGATTCAACCCGCTGGCATGACTGGATGCAGAATCCTCCTGAGGTTCCCTATACAACGCACACGCTGCCTTCGGCTAAAACGCAGCAGTACTACGAGATGATCGGGAAATATGATCAGTTCAAGGCAGGATGGGATGATTATGAAGATGGCAAACCTGCTCTTACCCCGAATCGTGATTACTATGAGAATCTTCGTAAGAAGAGTAACATAGAGTTCAAACGTGCCTCGTACTGCATGATGATATCTCTTGGAAATCGTGTGCTCTCTGCATTTGATACAGCATTAACAATTAGAGGTATAAATCGTCGGGTAAAAACAGCAATGAGAATGGGTATGAAAAGAGGAATGAAAGGGGAAGTAGCGATTCTGGCTCTGAGAGTGAGCTGGTGATTGGGGGTTGGAGACCGGATGGAATTCAGGCTTCAGCCTTTCAGGAATAAATAATTGACAATTGATAATTGAACTTTAACCTGTGAGATTCTTATGATTATTTCAAAGTATTTCCAAACGACCAAAGTGATTTTCATTTCTTTCCTCCTTGTCGCTGTAGCCTTCTGTTCGGGGGAGGAAAAGAGTGTTGGTAGTAAGCTTGGTTATTCTATTCATTCTTCAGGCTTTGATCGAGCACTGCTGATCTCATCTGCTGAAGGAGAATCGTCTTATCCCCATTCTTCTAAAGCAAAAGTCTTTTTCTTTTCTTTTATCCTGCCTGGAGCCGGGGAATATTATGCAGGTTCGTCAAAAATGGCAAAGGTATTCTTGGGCTCCGAGGCTATTTTATGGGCAACTTATTTCTCGTTCAGGACTTACGGCAACTGGAAGAAAAATGATTACCAGCAGTTTGCTGTTTCCCATGCAGGTGTCAAGCTATCGGGCAAAGATCATCAGTACTTTGTCAATATTGAAAATTATAATAATATAAGAGAGTACAACGATGCTAAGCTCCGGCAGAGAGACGTAGGAGCTCTTTATCCTGGGAATAAAGATTATACCTGGCAGTGGGACAGCAAGAGTTCCCGTCTAAGATACGTGAAACTCAGAGTAGCAAGCGACAGAGCTTACAATCGTTCTCTTTTTGTCATAGGTGGAGTGATCCTAAATCACATTGTCAGTGGGATCGATGCTATGCGTGTGGTGAGAAAGAATCAGGGACTAAGAAAAAGTGGTGTAAAAATAGGTGTAATCGGACTGCCCGAAGGAGGTATAATTCTGACTCTCTGGAAAATTTTTTAATGAGGAGATTGAAAATGCGAAGCACTGTAGTTCTGATGATTGTTTTCGGCGGACTCTTTTTAAGCTGTGGCACAAAATCATCCATTCCTCCTGTTCTGGAACATAAGATTTCCATTAGAGATAGTTCTGGTGAACTCGTACCTGAAATGGATGAGATGGTAAAGCAATTAACCAAAGCTGAAGTTATTTTTGTGGGAGAAATCCACAATGACAGCCTTACCCACATTGTAGAGCTTGAACTACTAAAAAGAATCTTTCACAGAGATCATAATATTGCTGTTTCTCTGGAGATGTTTGAGCGTGATGTCCAGAAATCTCTTGATGACTACCTGGATGGGACGATCACTGAAAAAGACTTCCTCTCGGTTTCACGACCATGGAACAATTACAAAACAGCGTACCGTCCTCTGATAGAATTTGCAAAAGAAAAAGGTTTTCCTGTTTTAGCCATGAATGTTCCAAGACGTTATGCCAATCGAGTTGCAATGATGGGTGAAGCTGCACTTGCGGCGCTCTCTGATTCTGAAAGGGTGTGGATTGCACAAAAATTGAAACCGCTGGATGATGAATACAAAAAGAGATTCATGGAAGAGATGGGAGGGGTTCGCCCAGGTCCCATGATGCGATTTAATCCCGAAAACTTATACAAAGCGCAATGTCTTAAAGATGACACGATGGCCGAGTCCATTGCGGAGTTTTTAAAAAAACATCCAGGGACAAAAATTGTTTCTTATCAGGGAGATTTTCATTCAGATTACAGTCTGGGGATTGTCAAGAAACTTAAACTTCTGAATCCTTCAGTAATGACATTTGTAATTTCCATTGTGCCTGTAGAAGATCTGAGGAAAGTGAAAATGGACTCTTTTAAGAATCGGGGTGATTTTTTAATTTTTGTTCAAAAAATTGTTAAGGGGTAGATCCTTAGGAAGGATGAGACGACTTCTTGTTACAGGCAGTAGTGGTTTTGTGGGGGGGCATGTCTTATTCCAGGCATGGGGAGAATGGAAGACTTTTGCTACTTATCAAACGCGCCCGTTCTCATTTCCAGAAGTAACAACTCTCTCCCTTGATCTGGAAAAAGAAAACCAGATACGGCAGTTGGTTGAAAAAGTCCGGCCAGACGTAATCATTCACTGTGCTGCATGGGCGGATCTCGAAATGTGTGAAAAAATGCCTGATAGAGCTTTTTTAATCAATGCTAAGGCAGCAGGTATTTTGGCTGATATGTGTTCCAAACTTGATTGCCGTTTGATTTGTACGTCTACTGATATGGTTTTTGATGGAGAGAAGGGCAATTATGATGAATCGGGCAAAACCAACCCGATAAATGTCTACGGAAAGACGAAACTGGCAGGTGAGGAGGAAATCAAAGCGAGTTGTTCCAATTATGTGATTGTAAGGGCAGCTCTTGTTTATGGCCCTCCTTTAACAGGGAGCAACTCTTTTTCTGAGAGAATCTTACAAGGTATTAAAGGAGGAGAAGTAGTACCTCTTTTTACTGATCAGTTCAGGAGCCCAATCTTAGTGCAGAACTTAGCTCAGGCACTGTTAGAATTGGCAGGAGGAGAATTTGAGGGTGTGCTTCACCTTGGTGGAGCAGACAGAGTTGACAGATATACTTTTGGGCTTCGATTGGCAGAACTGGAAGGGTTCTCAGAGAGGTTACTTAAACCTGTGTCTATGTTTGAAACTCCAACAGTCGCACCGAGACCGTGTGATACTTCTTTAAACATATCCAGAGCCAGCCGATTGTTGAAGACTAAATTGCTGGGATACGAAGAGGGGTTAAAACAGGCAGTGGAAGAAAAAAGCCAGAAAGATAAGTGATACTCACCGATTGATGAACAAGGGTAATTGCCCTTGTCGTACATCGCCTTCATGCGATGTGTCTTCATTTAATCACAAACAACCTACCCTGTCTTTGCGAGGAG
>CAZPNF010000122.1:0-6263 GCA_964587715.1 uncultured bacterium
TACCTTTATTTTATGTTTCTAATTTGCCCTTTTTAGAGTGGACTCATTAATAGCTTGTTTTAGCAACGAGCGAAGCTCTTTTTCCGAAGAAAACTTCTCATACCGTATTTGTTCCCTCTTAAGGGTCTCCTTAAAATCCCTTACTTTATCTAACTGTTGAGTGTCTATCTCTGATAGACTTTTAGGGGGAGCATTACAAAAGAATATCCACAATTCCTTATGTTGTAATCTTTTTGCTATGTGAAACTCTTCCTCTGTACCTGAGCTATAATTTATACCTTCTAAATTAATTCCGGGAGGAGAACCAAATCTCTTCCATAGTATCCCTATGAAGATATCACAATTTTCAACTAACCGATGATTTATTGTGTCTTGAACGCGAGGTTCACCTTTACCCAAGTATATATTTTTCTTCCAATGCCTTAACTCTAATTGAAAACCCAAGCTTTTAAAATAAATATTGTCATCTTGAATTAATCGTTCAATGATATCTAAAAAGCCTCCCTCTCTAACGTCTTCTGGACAAGATAGAAAAACCCTTATCACCTTCAAATCTCCTATCATAGCTCCCCTCTAAATGCCTTTCTTAAAATTGCCTGTGGTAAGGCGTTTAATGCGGATTGTTGATTTTGGATTGCGGATTGTAGATTTTCAACCTGTGCCATTTTTTCATTGAGTTCAGAGGCAATGCGGTGCTGAACTTCATGCGAAGGATATGGGGCCATAAATGATTTTAATCTTCCTCCTGAAAGATTAGGAATTGTTGTTTCACTTTTTTGCCCAGTATATAGTCCGAAAACTTTGAAGGCAGCCTGCATCCAATACATGTAGAACTCAGGGACTATATTATCATTCATTCTACGCAGCCGGTGGACATGGTTCTGGTAAAGACAAATATCCAGTTCTCCTTTCCAAATAGCTGCTCTTCCAACTTCACCACCTTCACACACTAAGAGGTCTTCAGGCTTTAGATATAATCTCATAACTTCTTCATTAGTAAAGTCCATTTTATCCAGTGTACTTAAGTCAACACGTTCCCAAAGTACATTTAGAGTCCTTAGAAATGGGTGTGGAGAAACTCCCAGGCGTCTCTTTGGAGACATGGCAACTCCTTGTTGTAAGTTGAACAACTCCCCCAGCTTTTTCCTCTCCCATTTCTTTGCCTCTTCGCTTTGAAAGACTTCTCGCAGATAGGCGGAAGGAAGAGCTTTGGCTGCCTCCAACTGCTTTTCGCAAGCATTTCGGGTATGCTCCACCTCCTGCATCAATTCTCGAATTTTGGCAGCAATGCGGCGCTGGACTTTCATAGGAGGTAATGGAATTCCTAAATTCGTCAGGTCACCCCGAGTTATCGCACCAAAAGTGCTACCACTTCCTAATGAAGTAATTTGATTCTTTATAAATCGTAGGTACCAAAAAATAAACCAATTTATTGCTATCTTATCCTTACACCGTATCCCTGCAAGCCCTCGACCAATACAACAGTTTAAATTATTCATATTCACGGGTCCAACAGGAGCACGAACAGAAATTAAGATATCTCCTTCTTCTGCTATTTTCTTCGGTTGTGTACACCATACTCGCACTTTTGGGGAATACTCTCTAAAATCAACCTTACCTTGAAAAAATGGTAACCCTTCCGGTTTGTCAGTATAAGTATCTCCAGAAGGAGATTGGCCCATAATCAATTCACACACCTCTCCCAGTTTCACCCAGCACCAGCTGGGTGGGCGTTTATCAGACATTATTTCAGACATTTTTCATTTTTTAGGGACATAAATTGGGACATTTTTACCTTTTTTGAGACATGTTCTATTTGGGACATCTTTTGAGACATTTTTCTCTAATTTGGGACATTCATTAAATAGCTCGATATTTTCTATCGCGCGTTGACCCCTCAGATTTTACATACCCCAATTTCTCTAATAATTTGGAATCCCTTAATACTGTTTTCCTTGTGACATTGAACCGCTCAACGTATTCTTTATTAGATATTATTTTCCCCTCATTTACCATCAATCTCAATGCTTCAATCTGTCTCTCATTTAAGCCTAATTCCTTTAAGTCTGTTTGCCTTTCTTTAGGTATACTTGAAACTAAATCCAAAATCTTGTCTCCAGGACCAACAAAAGTAATCCTGAAGAAGTCCCCTGGTTGAGTTATCCCGGGTAGCTTCAAGCAATGCTCTCTCATCCAATTGTTCATTTTGGTGATACCAGTTCCATATCTTTCCATATCCTTTGTCGCGTGAAAAATTTCGCAAATCTTTTCGTTTCTCGTCTCATGAACCCCTTCCAGATTTTTAATATCCAGCCCAGGAAGGAGCTTTCCAGGACTGGTTACTTCTATTCTATCATCAAAAATATCTATTTGAATATTGGAACCGATGCGATTGTAATCCCTATGAGCCATAGCATTAACTGTTGCTTCTCTTATAGCCTCAAATGGGTATTCAGGTATATCAATCCTCTTAAATTCTACAATTTTGCTGGCTAATTTGGTATTTCTCTTGAAAAAATTTTCTACATCATCCAGAATCTGATAAAATGTGCCTTTAAGTTCTTGTGAATCAATAAATTCTATCCTTGTATTTCCTCTATATCTCGCTATTTTTATACTGCTTTGAAAAATAAATTCTTGTGGGCAATTACCAAAAAATAGTATAGCAGTATTTGTTGGTTTGAGAATTTTATCTCTCTCTTTTATTACCTTAATGGTTTTTAAAAGAAAATCTTTAATAGATACTTTAGGAATATCTACTTTTAATTTTATTGCTCTGTTTATCAGAAAATCTTTCACCAGTTCTTCATTGATATCATTATAAGTTGCATCTTCACAAATTATAGAATCGAAGGGAAGTTTAGTAAGAAAACCTTCATCTTCCAGGAGTGCTACAAGACTATTGAAGACATGTTCTTTCAATTCGGATGTATCATTAAATTTCTTATAGATATATCCTCTATCCGGCTTCTTTATTTCTTTTATCAGATGTTTAACTCTCTTATCTCGGGCAGACTCATTTTCCCCCCTTATGAATACCAGAATTTTCAAATCGTGTTTTACGGCTTTGCTAAATTCCCTTTCAGTAGCAGAAAGTCCATCGGAATCTGTTTGTCCGTACTCTTTTCCTAATAGTAAAATCAAAATATCGCTTTCTGATACCTTTTTTAGATAGACTGCTTCTGCGGATTTGCTCTTAGCAGGCAGATCTTCAAAAAGAAAGATATTTAAGTATTTTTTAAGAAGTGCATTTTGAGTAATAAGTTCCTTGATTGCAGACCGCTCTTGTTTTAGTTCTTTTTGAACACCACTGACAAATATCTTATATTTTTTCATACTGGAAATAACCTCATTTTATTAACCCTGCACTTGTAAAACTGTAATAATCTTCTTTGTTTTTACCTACAATTATATGGTCGAACACCTTTATCCCTACGATATTGCAGGCATCTATAATGCGGTTTGTAAGATTAATATCTTCGCTTGATGGTTCAGTATCGCCTGAGGGGTGATTATGAACCAATATGATTGAAGAGGCAGATCGCAGTGTTGCTTCTTTTATAATTTCTTTTGGGTCAACTATACTTGCATTGATACTGCCTTTGCTGATTTCTACATTATGAATTGGTTTGTTCTTTATGTCCAAGAGAATAACACTAAAGAACTCTTTTTTAGCATCCCTCAGATACGGACCGTAATATTCAGCCACATACCCAATTACATCATCAGCCTTTTTATTACTTCTTATTTTTTCTGCCTTTTCCTTGTAAAGCCTTTTGCCGAGTTCCAGCGCTGCTTTTATTTGAACTGCTTTGGCAAATCCTATGCCTCCAATTTTACGAATTTCAGAAATAGCGCTTGAGTCAATTTCCCTTAATGTTTTAAACCTGTTTAATAATCTCCTTGCTAATTCCTCGGCGCTAATCCCCTCCTTCCCTGTTCTTAAGATTATTGCCAGAAGTTTTGATAAAGAGAGAGCCTTGGCACCGTATTTTACCAACATCTCTCTCGGCCTCTCCTCTTTTATCCATTCCTTTATAGGTCGATTTGTTCTATTTTCTGCAACACGCTCTCTTATCTCTTTTCTTATTCTTTCGCAGCCCTCGGATGTTTTGATATGTAACTTTTTAATTATCTCCTTTTCTCTCTCTGTAGTTATTAGACCTTTCCTTGCGCATCTGAGAAAAATCTTTCCTTTCTTGCTACACATTGGATAAATAGCGTTTGCTACAAGAAAGGCAAATATCTCCATTTCAGGCACATTATTTGAATTCATGCTGCAAACAACCTGTTCTTGGTTTCTATTATAATATCTCCTGGCTTACCCAAAACTTTCAATACATCGAGACCACCCGCTCTAACAACATCAGGGGCATCAAAGATATGAGGATTCTCTAACTCTTCTGTCCCGCCTCTCTCAAATTGCTTTGCAAGTGCAAGTAAGGTATTTAAGGTTTTCTGTGGGAATCTATTTAGCCATTCCCTATGCTTATATAATAATGCTGAAACACGCTCTTCCCGATTTTTGGGAGCGACTCCATATCCAATCTCAGCCAGAATATCGTAAAGGTCATAATTTGTGCGATTTGTAAGTTCACGGAGCAATCGTATTCCCTGCCCATCCTCGGGTAGAATTTTCATAAGACTTCTTCGCTTCTTAGGATCTATCCAGCAGTTTCTAAAATCATCAAAGGTCTTGATTTCTTTGGTCAGGCGAGATGCTATCATCTGGCGGTATTCCTCAACTGTGACCATTCCTAATTTACCCTCTTTTCTGGTAACAATATAGGTTCCAGCCGGGTTGATATAAACATCAAAACCTTCTACACAGATTATCTTTTCTTTTCTTTCTTCTTCAGGTTCTTTTGGCTTTCGGGTTGGCAAAGGGCGGCACACAAAGCCTTTTCCTAAAAGGCGGGTGGCATTCGTGTAATCATAGACACGGAACATCAATTTATTAGTGGGCAAGTGAATCCTTGTGCCACGCCCCATCATCTGTTGAAATGCGATAGGGGAACGGACATATTTGAAAAAGACAACATTTCTAATGATTGGAACATCAACTCCTGTAGTGATCAAATCAACAGTAGTGGCAATAAAATGACTTCGCTGTGAACCCCGTAGATCAGCAATATATTGACTCCCACCTACTGCAGCAGTGCACTTGAAAGCATAAGGGTCAAGACGCTTCTGGTTATTTTCAGCGCACCACCCTGCATAGAGGTTGTTTATTTCGGATGCAACCGCATCTGCGTGGGTATCACGGGTGCAGAAGATAACCGTCTTTTGATGAGGACCACCGGTTTGAAGAAGCATGTCAAAGAGGTCCTGGGACATCATTCTCACTCTGTCAGGGAGCTGAATAATATCTTCGAAGGACGGCGCCTCGTAACTCTCACGAGTCTCATCAGGTGGGATAGACTTTCCTGTAGTAGTATCCCTTGCCCCTAAAATCTCAATATCCTGCCGTGTTACACCACTTCTATCAAGATTCACTTCTCGCCTGATAATTTCGCAGGCAGGGAGATAGCCATCTTCTATGCCCTGAGCCATACCGTATTCATAGACAGGCTCCCCAAAGTATCTGAGATTATTTGCAGTAATCCCTTCATCTTCTCTGCGCTCTTCCTCTGTTCCACCTTCAAAACTGCGTGGAGTGGCAGTAAGTCCGATTTGAACTGCATCCGGATTCCGGCGAAGCACAATGCTCCACTTTCCCCAGGCGCTTCTATGACACTCATCAATAATAATGTGGCTGAAATAATTCTCAGGATAATTTTTTAGGAAAAATCTGGCATCTTCAGTTTCTCCTGCCACATTAAGCGTTTGGTAAGTTGCAATCAAGATGCGAGCGTTCTTCCGTGGGTCAGATGTTGTTACTTCTGCCGCCTCAGAGCCAAATACATTTTGAAAAGCTCCGAGTGCTTGAGTACGCAGTTCATCACGGTCGCATATAAATAAGGCACGGCGAAGCTGACCGGCATCTACAATCTTTTTCAAGGTGTGGACAGCGATAAAGGTCTTTCCCGAGCCTGTAGCCAAAAAGAGAAGAAGACGTTTTTTGCCATTGGCCATTTTTTCTAATGCAGCACGGATAGCAGCATCCTGGTAATATCTTCGAATTGCTTCACCACCTAAGTATGGGACAAGTAGTGGTTTTGCATTCTCACTCTCTAATGAGACTCCAATCCCTTTCTCATAGCGTTTGCGAACTTCAAAGGGTGTAGGGAATTGTTCTAAAGGACGAGGTTCAGAAGTTTTAC
>CAZPNF010000123.1:0-6239 GCA_964587715.1 uncultured bacterium
GAGACGAGGGCAATACTTTTTGCCCGGCCTGACCGAGTTATCATTGTTGACAGGAACAAGAATGTGAAAGAGTACAGTTTTTCTTATGGGACATTATGGTGCAATGATTTTCCTATAGTTTCAGGTGTCCGTGCTTTGCACTTTGAATATAGAGACGAAAAAGGAAATCTGTTGACACGGGCCAACAAAAATCTTTCTGCAATAGAGAGAATAGCTTATATAATTCGTGTGCTACATGATAATAAAGAGGTCTTAACAAGTTCAAGTGTGAAATTTTCATATTCTCTTCTGGATAGCAATATTGGAGAAAATGACTATGTTGGATTAATAGCCGCTTATAATTACTAAAAAGACCATCCTTTTCATAAAACCCTCCTTTCCCTTTTTATGGCACCCTTCTTCTGGAGGGTGCTTTTTTATACGGGAATATTAAATTACAACTTGACATCTTTTAAAACTTTCGTTACATTAAACTTGTCTTCTTCAGGGCGAGGTGGAAGTCCTCACCGGTGGTAAAAGCCCACGAGTCCGCCGCGGCGGATTGAACCAGTGTAATTCTGGTGCCGACGGTTATAGTCCGGATGAGAGAAGGTGACAAAATTTAATATAGTAAATTATAGAGATACCTTTTAATTCGAGAAGCCCTAAGAGAAGAAACTTTTAGGGCTGTTTTCCTATATGGATGATATTTTCTTTATGAAAAGGGTGCTGCAACTGGCTAAGAGGGGCAGCGGTAAGGTAAGCCCAAACCCTATGGTTGGTGCTGTTATTGTCAAAAACGGGAAGATTCTGTCTGAAGGGTATCATGCTTTCTTTGGCGGTTTACATGCAGAAGTTAATGCTTTGAGAAAACTCAAGGATGATGAAACTAGAGGAAGTACGCTTTACGTTAACTTAGAACCATGCAGCCACTACGGCAAAACTCCTCCCTGTACAGACGCCATTATTGAGGCCGGGATTAAACGAGTGGTTGTTGGTATGGTTGATCCTAATCCTCTGGTTCACGGCAGAGGCATTGAGAAGTTGAAAAAAGCAGGCATAGAAATTCGTACTATCATTCTGGAAAAACAAAGTGTTGAGTTGAATGAATCTTATATCAAATATATTACTAAGCACAGGCCATTTGTTACTCTGAAAATTGCTCAGACTCTTGATGGAAAGATTGCTACTTCAGGCGGTCTTTCTCGCTGGATTACTGGCGAAAAGTCCCGCCGTTTTGTTCATAAAATGCGCAGAGAAAGTGATGCTGTTTTGGTAGGAGTTAATACTGTTATTGTTGATGATCCTCAACTTACTGTACGAATGATACCAGGAAGAGGAAAACGAAGAATCATATTGGACAGTCGTCTTCGTATTCCTCTGGAAGCAAAAGTTCTTCATCATTCTGATCCTCAGAATACTGTTGTTGTGACAACGGATCAGTCTCCATCTAATAAGGTCAAGATTCTTAAAAAAATGGGTGTTACTGTCTGGGTTATAGAAAAGGTGGATGGAATGGTGGACTTATCTCTCCTATGGGAAAAGATGGCTGACGAAGGGATTGCTTCTCTTCTTGTTGAAGGTGGGAGAAGAATATTCACTTCCATACTTCGGCAGGGTCATGCTGACCGTGTAATAGTTTTTTTTGCTCCAAAAATTTTTGGTGAAGGAATTGGTTCCATTGGAGATTTGGGTATTGATTCTCCAGATGAGGCCATAGTGTTTAAGAAAACACGCTGGTATAAAAAAGGAAACGACATGGTTTTTGAGGGAAAGCTTTAAATGTTTACCGGGATTGTTGAAGAAATAGGAACAGTTGAAAAAGTTACCCCTGTATCTCATGGTCTTCATTTCCGCATCGCTGCCTCTCGTGTGTTGGAAGACCTTGTTCCTGATAATTCTATTTCGGTAAGTGGTGTCTGTTTAACAGCCACAAAAGTTGGAAGCTCTTTTTTTGAAGCAACAGCAGTTGAGGAGACTATCAAGAAATCTACCTTGGGTGAAATCAGGTCGGGAGATAAAGTTAATCTTGAGCGAGCCATGAGACTAAGCGATCGCATGGGCGGCCACATTGTCCAGGGCCATGTTGATGGAATGGGAAGGGTTTTATCTTTTGTTTTAAATGGAGAAAGTAGATTGTTAGAAATAGAGATTTCGGGAGATCTCTCTAAGTACACTGTTGAAAAAGGATCGATCGCTGTTGATGGAGTAAGTTTAACCATTGCTCGACTTCAGGGAAGACGGGTCACGATCTCGCTTATCCCTCACACGCTCAGCCGCACTACTTTAGGTTTTCTTCGCACCGGGGACAGGGTCAATGTTGAAGTGGATTTTATCGGGAAGTATGTAGAACGTTTTCTCCAGATGAAAAGAGAGCCTGGTAAAATGAATGAGGCATGGCTGCGTTCGATGGGGTTTTGAAGGGTTTAAAGAGCAGAGTTTCTAAAAATGGAAATAATTAAATCAAAGAACAATGTACCGATTCGACTGCCACAAGAAGAAGCGATAGAGATAAAAAAAATGTTGTCCCTTACACCTAAGTTGTTAGAAATTTCACATAAAAGAATTTGGACAACGTACTACGAAGAAGCTGATGTGTTATATGTTAATTTTAGAAAACCGAGTCACGCTGATGATTCAGAACTTACAGAGGACGATATCATAGTGAGGTACGAAAAAGGAGAAGTTGTAGGTATTACAATACTTAACGCAAGCAAAAGGAAAATGTAAATGAGCTTAATTGAGTATAGAAAGAAATATTTCTCATTTAATTTTTTTGCTTTGTTGCAAAGTTGTTGCAATCAGGAGTAGTTATGTCACAATTTAGTTCTATACCAGAAGCGATTGAAGAATACCGCAAAGGTAACATACTTATCATTGTAGATGATGAGGACAGAGAAAACGAAGGTGATTTTGTTGTATCTGCTGATTCAATTATACCAGAGAAAATCAACTTCATGGCAAAGCACGGCCGCGGTCTTATCTGCGTTGCCATGACAGGAGAGAGACTGGATCAATTAGATTTACAACTTATGGTAGCAAAAAATACTTCGAAGCTGAGGACTTCATTCACAATTTCTGTTGATGCGGTTCATCGAACAACCACGGGTATTTCTGCCAGAGATCGGGCAGAGACAGTAAAAGCTTTGATTGATTCTGCTACCCGGCCTGAAGATCTTGCCCGCCCCGGACACATTTTCCCGTTAAGGGCAGAGAAAGGCGGTGTTCTGAGCCGTGCAGGTCATACTGAGGCCGTTGTAGATTTGTCCCGGCTGGCTGGGCTTACCCCGGCTGGAGTGCTCTGTGAGATTATGGACGATGATGGTTCAATGGCGCGGCTTCCCAAACTTGAGAAATTGGCAGAGCAGTTTAATCTCAAAATTTTAACAATAAGAGATTTGATAGCCTACCGCAGTCTCCATGACAAACTGGTACGCCGGGTTGTTACTACAAAATTTCCTACTAAATTTGGCAACTTTATTCTTTATCTATACGAAAGTGATATTGATGAACATCATCACCTTGCATTAGTCAAAGGTGAAATTAACCCTGATGAGCCAGTACTGGTCCGGGTTCATTCTGAATGTCTCACAGGGGATGTATTTGGGTCTCTCCGTTGTGATTGTGGAGAACAGCTTCACAAGGCACTGGAGACTATCGAGAAAGAAGGTAAGGGAATTTTTCTCTACATGAGACAGGAAGGGAGGGGGATCGGTCTGGCTAATAAACTCAGGGCTTATAAGCTTCAAGATCAGGGAAAAGATACAGTGGAAGCAAATGAAGCTCTGGGATTCCCTGCTGATCTAAGGGATTATGGTATAGGGGCTCAGATTCTGGCGGACCTTGGTGCACGAAAGCTAAGAATTTTGACCAATAATCCAAAGAAAATAGTGGGATTGAAAGGATACGGCCTGGAAATAGTTGAACGTGTCCCAATCGAAATCAAACCCAATCCAGTAAACGCTCGCTATTTGCAGACAAAACGGGATAAATTAGGACACTTAATGTCCGAGGATTGGATTATTTCTGATAAATAGAAGGAGGAGATATGCTAAATACCATTGAGGGACAACTGAATGCAGAGGGTAAGCGTTTCGGTATTGTTGTGAGTCGTTTTAATGATTTTATCACGAAAAGACTTGTAGAAGGTGCTCTGGACTGTATTTATCGGCATGGGGGTAAAGAGGAAAATATTGATGTAGTCTGGGTCCCGGGTTCCTTTGAAATACCGAGTATAGCTCTGAAGATGGCTCGCAGTAAGAAGTACGATGCTGTTATCTGCTTAGCTGCTATTATCCGCGGTGGTACAGTTCATTTTCAGTACATTGCATCTGAGATTGCAAAGGGAATTGCTCAGGTTGGGTTCCAGATAGGTGTACCCACAATTTACGGCGTCATAACGTGCGAGACAATCGAAGAAGCTGTGGAGAGAGCTGGCACAAAAGAGGGGAATAGAGGATGGCAGGCTGCACTCAGCGGCATAGAAATGGCAAATCTTATGGAGAAAATTGGTAATTGAAGCGGCTTGTTATTTACTTATTTCTTATTTTAAATTCTCTATTTGTCGGTAAAGCCAATAGCTGGGAATGGAAGACCTATACTTCCATGCTGAGTATAACTTCAATGTGTGGTGGAGACTCGCTTCTATGGTGTGGTACTGAAGGTGGGCTTTTTGCTTTCAATACTATTACTAAAACCTTCTCAACATGGACAAACACTGAAGGTCTTGCTTACAACTTTGTAACGGCAGTCACACAGGATAAAAAAGGTCGTATCTGGATTGGTTTTAAAAATGGTTTAATTCAGAGATATGATCCACTCCACTCGGACTGGTTGCTTGTTAGGGAGTACATAAATCATCGGGTGGAAAGCCTTGCACTTACCGGGGATACACTCTTTGTTGGACTTGACATAGGGGTTAGTCTTTATCTTGTTTCCCGGCAGGAGGTTAAGGAGACGTACCGACATCTGGGTCAGAAATTTCATGTAGAAGTCCCGGTTCGTGATATACAATTTGCAGAGAGAAAAATCTGGGTTGCTACAGACGAAGGTGTTGCATGCGCCAGTTTAGATTCTCCCAATCTTTTGGACCCGGAAAATTGGAAAGACTTTACTGTAACTGATGGCCTTCCGCACAATGAAGTAAAATCTCTGGTTTTTTTAAATGGTAAAATCTATGCAGGAACTTCAAAAGGAATTTCAGAATGGAACGGAACTCAATGGACTCTGGTAGACACCTCTGGCATATTCGATCTTACCATACACAAAGGTCAACTCTATGCTGTAGCGGAGAATGGCGTATTCTATAAAAACGGAGAGAAATGGTTCCAGCTTGAATCTTCCTTAAATCCAATTCTGCACTTAGCATCAGTTTCTTCAACTCTGTGGGGTGGGACTGAAAAAGGTATCTATTCCTATTCAGAAGAAAAAGGAGAATGGCAGAATTTCGTACCCAATACTCCGGGCGACAATCGTTTTATTGATCTATCTATAGATAAAGAAGGAACGCTCTGGTGCTGTAGTGCAAATTATCAAGGTACAGGATTTTCAACTTTTGATGGAGTTAGATGGAGGATTTTTGATCATTCAGTTCTGCCTGAACTTCCCTCCAATGATGTTGCTTCGGTCTGTGTGGATAAAGACGATAATAAATGGATTGGCACATGGGGTAGTGGGCTTATGTTTATGGGGTGCGACAGTTCATTCGATGTGTACAATGTGAAGAGCGGCCATTTTGCCGGTGTTTCCGAAAATCCCAATTATGCTGTGATTAGAGATATGGCAGTGGACCAATCAGGGACCTTATGGATTTTAAATTTTAGAGCTGTTACAAATCGACCTCTTATTGCTGTGGCACCTGACTCTGTATGGACTTACTATGGTGCAGGTGATGGGATATCTACGTCAGGTCTGGTAGTTGTTGCAGTAGATAGTAAAAACCGGAAATGGATCGGTTCCAACGATCCGGATGCCAGAGGAGTGTTTATTCTCGATGATAACGACACACCCACTGATAAAGGAGATGATCCCCCTGTGGAAAAATTAACAACCAATGACGGACTTGAAACCAACAAAATTACAGCTCTTGCAGGAGATAGAGACGGGGGGATGTGGATAGGTACTCCAAACGGACTTTACTATTATTTTGCCGGTACATTAAAGCGGAAATATGGACCTCCTTCTCAGAACATTACTGCTCTTGCTGTGGACGGTGCCAATAATGTTTGGGTAGGTACAATAGAAGGTCTCGCTATGTTTTC
>CAZPNF010000124.1:0-6234 GCA_964587715.1 uncultured bacterium
CCGGAACTCCGGCTTCGCAGGCCAGTGTCCTAATCCAGACTAGACCACGGACCCTACGGATGGATTAGGGACCTAAATAAGACGCTTTCAATTTGCGAAATATTTGGTTTTTATCCATTTCGGTTATGTAAGTAAAACCTGCTTCTATAAGTTCCTTTGCCTCTTCAAGTGTGGTTGCAGTCTTACAGACATATTCTTCATTTTGTGGAATAGCAAAAAACTGTGTGCAATGTAAAGTAGAATTTTAGTTTTGTACGCTTTTCCACACTAAATAATAATACAAGTTAGCCTTAGTCCCTTCAGAAATAGTATTACCCTTAATCTGATCTCTCGCTATTAGATCTATTAGTTGTTGTTTGTTTCCTGCTTCAACCGGTACTAATGCTTCTGTTTCCCATTTATCTTGTGGGTTTTCATTTTCCCATACAGTTTTCACTTGATTGAATGTTAAACTAGTTCGTGCAACAAAAAATGCATGAGGTTTTCCTCCGCTTTCCAATCCTCTGCTCACAGCCATCATCTTTAGTAATGGGATTGTCTCTGGCATGATTCCTAATTCATACATAATTTCCAACAATATGCCTCGGAATGGTGATGGCGCTTTTCTTATTCCAGATTCAGGACAACTGCTTTCGAAACCCAGTGCCCCTTCCGCCGAGTTACCTATCATGTTTGGAAACACGGCAACTTCACTTGATCTCTTTTGGAGGAAAATTTTTGGTTTTTTGTCAGCCGTCTCAATGATACAGCTCACACCTAAATGATTGGAACATTTATTCTTTGGACTCTCAAGAGGAAGCAAAGGATCTTTAGCAAGAAGATCACGCAACCGAACAACCCATTCTTTGAATTTTACATCCAGATGAAAGTTGGTTAAGAGACCATAAGCATACTTGGTTTCTTGGAAATGAAATGTAAGACTCTCCTTTCTTGTTTCAATATGGTGAAGTCTAGCTACACTTCTGTTGCCAACTATGTGGTCTAGCTCAAGCCAATCTCTGAGTTTTTGAACTTTGTCCAGTAAAAGTTCATCGAGTTGGAAATCTTTTTCCATAAGCTGGCAATCTATGAATTCGGATTCTAGTCCTTGTCTGTTGGACCAAATTTCAATATATGGTAACTTGATCCCATCAATCGAGATCAACTGGTTCACAATTGAGCTATAGTAACTAACATAGTCACAAGGTTGAACTACAGGTGCTGTTGGATCTTCTGGATTACCAAATTTGTCATTATACACATTATATATGAAGAATTTCTTTCCGTTCTTATCTAGTCGTCTGCCTATTGAATGGAAGATTGGCCCATAATTTTTTTTATCAAGCGCTATTAACTCCTTTGCAATCCAATCCGATGCCAATATGTGGTTTGCACCTCCAAAAGACATTACTCTGCATACCCCGACTATTCCCCAACCTCTCCAGTCTGTCTTTCCGTTAAAGCCTTGAGTCTCTATAACTGCTCCTGAATGAAGCCCAATTCTAATATCAAAAGTTGATAAATCATTTTTGTGATACTTATTGAGGTTAATTTGCACCTCTTTTGCCAGATTGATTGGAGCTTCGATATTATTTTTGAATCCAATAATAGCACCATCTCCAATGTCTTTAACAACCAATAATCCTTCTTGGTTAGCCTTCTTGAATGTTTCACAATTCCAAATTACCTTTTTCAGCTTATTTCCATTCAAGAACATGTCAACTGAGCATTTATCTGTGCTTGACGATTTGACAATATCCATCGCAATGAAATGCAAAAAAACAGATTTACGTGTAACTTGCATTCACATCTCCTCCACTTACTCTTATACCTAGAGATATAATTCTTTTGAACTTGAAAAAACATATGAATAAATAATCCAATTAATTTTTTTCAAAGATGATGAAATGAAATCCAAGGATTTTTTTAATATAAATATCTTGGATTTACAGTTCGGGATTTAAATTGCTCCCTCAAAAAAGGGGAGTTTGCGGGAAAATTCGGGTGATATCTCCAGCGATGTCCTAATCCAGACTAGACCACGGACCCTTCACAGATGGGACATCAACGCCAAATATGAGGTTTTTCCTTTAAAAAAACAGTCGCAAACTCTTTCAGGTTTAACCAAGTTCTTTCGGTTTCTTGTGGTAATTTGCAGATTTTTTGTCCGTACATGAACTGTGCTTTCTGTTGTGGGCTATCCAAAGAAACGAGTTGTTTAAAATAAAAATGGGGAGGATTAGAGATGTGTTGGCATCTCAAGTTTGTTCTGTAGGTGTGGCGGTTTCTTCTGTTGTGGTTACTTCTGAATACACTAGGGATGCTGAACGTGCTACGAATACTCCGAAGATGGGGGCTATCAGGAGCGAAAGAATCCAGCCGACTACGGGGATGCTGCCTATTCCAGCCACTATCAGTGCGCATATGAAGATTACCAGTAACCATAGAATGTAGGTCCCCCAGCCAACTTTCCCAATAACATCAAAGATTTCTCCAAAAGCAAAGGCTTTGCCGAAACTGTCTTTTTTAAGCATGTTTACGATTGCCATAGCTAGTATAATTGCAAGGAAAAACGCTAGCAACACCCCAACTATCAGCAGCAGAACGGCTACAATCCAACCTACTGTTGCCAGAAATGGAATAGATATCCATGATGCGAGCACAACCACAGAAATGAATGGAATAGCTAAGATTAGCGGAATTATCATGAAGACGATGGATGCAACAAAAATTGTGAGTCCCTGAATCCACAGCTCAAAGTAGTTGTCTAATGGCGGCAACTTGTCTGAGTTTCTGGACTCTTTTATGACATTTCCTAGATACCCCAAAACTACAAAGTTTACTATTGGAATAATATCAAGAATCACTAGGATCAGCAATCTTCCAAGGTCGTCGAAGAGCATCTTAGTATAATCGATTGATTCAGTCAGGTTTACGTCAAGTTCCAAACTTTTCCCTCAACGCATAGATGTTCCAAAGAGGTAGATTAAATCTTTGGTCATTACACAAGGATTGTCAGCACCTGTTGCAGAATTTACGAGGGTTACAGATGTACAGGCAGAACAAAAAAGCTTCACATGAAGGAACATCTTGAAGGTTTTGGGAGAATCATATTATATATTGGATGGTTATATTTTGTTTCGGCGAGGTTAATGTCCAATTTTTCCTCCTCTGAGTTGACTAAAATCGAATCCCAGCTGAAGGGAAAAACCCTTCAGATATACTGGTATCTGCTCCGAGACCCAAATTCTAGTGTTGGCGTCCGTGAGGTTCAGCGGTCCCTAGGGCTTTCCAGTCCCAGCGTAGCAGCCCACCACTTGGATAAGCTGCTGTCTCTTGGTTTGGTGAACAAGAATGCAAGAGGAGAATATTTCCTGAATCAGGAAGTTAAGGTTGGTCTCCTCAAGTTCTTCAGCAGGATGGGAAGGTTCCTTGTTCCCCGCCATCTCTTCTATGCCATTTGGCTCTCCACAATGTTTGCCATTTACCTAATCCTGTACAACGTAGTATTGTGTCAGCCCACAGGTTCGGTGCATAATATTGCAGCCATCCTTTTCGGAGTCGTCTCCAACACAGTTTTGTGGCTTGAGACTGTGCGGCTGTGGAGAGAGAAGCCGTTCTAAACTGTTCTAATGTGTGGACTTAAAAGCATGTCAAATCTAAGTTAAGGATGGAAGAGAACGATGAACAGGATTCTAGTCTACACCGTAATCGCCATCTTGCTTGGCTCAGTCACAATGGTTGTTCCCTTAGCGCTGCTTGGACTAGGTAACCTCATCCCGGCTGATAATTACTTAAAAACCGTTCCTGAATCGGGTGAAGAAACAGTCGACCGTAATGGTATGTTAACCAGTCCTAATGCATCAGCCGAACAATCTGCTGACACAGAAAGCTACGACGCTTCAACCAAAGAACCTGCAGCGGCGGAATCAAACTTGAGGGAAACAAGCCTCGTTTCCAATCTTTCTTCAATGGGGTTAATAACCGTTCCCAGTTTTCTTGTTGCGTTGGGAGTTTTTGTTTACCTCAAAAAACGGACGACGTAATGTTCTACTTTTTGTACAGCATGTTCTAAAACGTAGCATTAAGTGCCCAATAAACATAGTAACTAAACAAAAACATGAAAGGTGAAAATATGAATACCACAAAATGGTTTACCGTTTCTATGCTAGCGGCACTTCTGATTGTCTCATCAGTGCCAATATACCTCTACCTAAACGCCTCTGAAAGCTCAGACCAGATTGCACTAAACAAGTTCTCCTCCCTTGAAGAAATGAAAACTTTCCTCGAAACAGCTTCTTCCTCTTCAAACAGCTATTGGCTTAGAGCCGGAGAGGCATTGGCGGAAACCGCTGATGCACAAGCCGCTCCCAAAGCCGCAGGCTCCGATTACTCTACGACGAACATCCAAGTTGAGGGAGTAGACGAAGCAGACATAGTGAAGACCGACGGCGAATACATCTACGTTGTCTCAGGCGGCAACATAACCATCCTGAAAGCGTATCCACCTAGAGAAGCCAGAGTTCTCTCAAAAATCAGCTTAACCGGGAGCATAGCGGGAATATTCATCAACGGAAACAAGTTAGCTGTCTTCGAGACCGAGTATGGCGTCTATCCACTTTACGAAACTACAGTAGCATACGACGTAAGCATCAGTTCTGAAGAAGCACCCGAATCCACAGGAGACGATGAAACATCTAGTGTTTCTCCATCAACAAACGGAAGCGCACCAGACGATGAAAACAGAACATTACCAGATATTCCTGAACCCGAAAACAAGAGCACACCAGAAGAAACGCCCAAAATTCCCGAACCAATAGTATACGAGCCGCCTACAACCTCCATCAAAGTGTATGACATCTCAAACAAACAAAACCCTGTGCTAAAGCAAAACTTTTCCGTTGACGGCAACTACTTCAGCGCAAGGATGATCGGCGACTACGTCTACGTTATTACAAACCAGTGGACAGTCTTCATAGATACAGACGTCATCCTCCCCAGAGTCCACTCAGACAACGAAACAGAGGTAATCCCACCCGACGAAATCTACTACTACAACTCCTCAGACACATCCTACAGCTTCACCACCATCGTTGCCCTGAACATCAACAACGACGCCCAAGCACCAACCCACGAAACGATACTGCTGGGAAGCACCAGCACCATATACGTTTCACAGAACAACATCTACCTGACCTTCCCAGATTACAATTGGCAAGAAAACGAAACCATGAAAACAAAAATTCAACGAATCAAAATCGACAAACAATCTATAACCTTTGCAGCACAAGGCGAAGTCCCCGGATACGTTCTTAACCAGTTCTCCATGGATGAATACGGCGGCTACTTCAGAATCGCAACAACAGTCTACAACCTTGTCTGGCGAACATTTACCGACGAAACAACTGTTGAAACAAGTGTTGAAAAAGCGACAGACCAGAACAATGTTTACGTCCTCGACATGAACCTCAAAGTTGTCGGCAAACTGGAAGACCTTGCTCCGGGAGAACAGATTTACTCGGCGAGATTCATGGGCGACAGATGCTATCTGGTAACCTTTGAGCAGATCGACCCCTTCTTTGTCATAGACGTTGCCAACCCAACCGCGCCAAAAGTCTTAGGCTACCTTAAAATACCCGGCTTCTCTGGTTATCTTCATCCGTACGACAACAATCACATCATAGGGATAGGCGAACAGGACAACAACGTGAAACTCTCTCTTTTCGACGTCACAGACGTTACGGCACCAACAGAAACATCGAAGTACATCGTAGAGGCAGAATACTCGTATTCTCCAGTCTTATATGATCACAAAGCGTTTCTCTTCGACAGAACAAAGCAGCTACTAGCGCTTCCAGTTTCAACAAACAGCTTTTTGCTCAGGGGCGGAGACAGCGATTACTGGCAGGGAGCATACATCTTTGACATATCGTTGGAACAGGGATTCGTACTTGAAGGCACCATCACGCATCAAAGCGTCACGGACCAGTATGAATACGACTACAGTGTCCAAAGAATACTCTACATAGACGATGTGCTCTACACAGTATCTGGCATTAAAGTGAAGATGAACAACCTAGAAACTCTGACGGAAATC
The DNA here is from genome assembly GCA_964587715.1 of uncultured bacterium. Classification (GTDB taxonomy): domain Bacteria; phylum Zhuqueibacterota; class QNDG01; order QNDG01; family DSAB01; genus CAYYPT01. The sequence goes on from CAZPNF010000124.1 coordinate 6,077, forward strand.
AACGAAGTGGAGCTTTCCTAAGTGTCCTGCTCTAGCCTGATGGCTTTGCGAGCAAACGTGATGTATCCGGTGTGTCCAGTCATGACGGTTTGGGGGCGCGTCTTCCCCCTCTCCACCTGCATAAACCGCAGAAGAGTCTCAACAGTTTCGACGCCGAC
>CAZPNF010000125.1:0-6219 GCA_964587715.1 uncultured bacterium
GCGATCTTCGTTATTCACTTTCTTTTTTAACTGAGAATTCACGTTATGGCAGAGGAGTAGAAGGAAGTTTTAATCTCAAGGGGTTTACTTTTGGTGCTTTTTATCAGAAAGCCCGCTGGATGTTTGCTGCTAATAAAGAATTTGCTTCTTACGTAAATTATCTTATTAAAAATAGATACATGCTTGGATTCAACTATATCAGGAAAAAAATGGACAATAGCCATGGAGATGTTTTTAGCTTAGAGGGGAAATTCAAAACATTCCATGATACTAAAATAGAGATTGAAACTGCTCTCGGACAAAAAGATGGTAAGACTCGCTATTCACACTGGCTAAATATGGTAGGTCGCGAGGCAAAAGTTAATTATTCGCTGCGTGTGATTTTGGCATCTCCTGATTTCCCCGGCTATTACAGAGACACGCGTTATATTACTGCCAGTGTATCACTGCCAGTGTGGAAGGGATTGAGAATGAATGGCGGTTTCCACCACAATCAGCAGAATTTTGATCTGGATACGACTCGATATTCCGCTCCTCTGACAAAGCAAACTTACTTAGGACTCCGTTATCATCTTCGCAGAGGTTTTAATTGCGGCATTTATTTGAGCAGAAGAAGCAGTGTGGATCGTCTTCTACATTTATTTGATTATAAGGAAAACAGCTTTAGATTCGAGCTAAGCAGAAATATACGGAAACTAACTCTATTCGGTTCAGTTGCTACGGGTAAGACGTGGAACAACTTGATCAATAAGACTTCTCGTATGACACGTTATGTAGCCAGTGTCTACTTTATTCCTGCTTTCTGGCAGTCATACCGTGCTTATGTTTATTACGATGAAGACCTGCGTTACGTTTTTGGCGAGGAACACCGTTTTACTGTAGGATTAAATCTTAAGTTAAGAATTGACGACAGAATGTCTTTCTACCTCAATTATCAAAATAATTCCAGTACTGAGGAATATTATGAGAACCGAGATCTTGTTGAAGGCAGATTAAACTATAAATTTTCCAATGGACATCAATTCTCTCTGAGGTACAGGCAAACTTTACTTCAGAAATCACTGGATAAGAAAGAAACGGCCTTCTTACTCGAGTATAAAGCACCTTTTAATATTCGAGTCAGAAGAAAGAAAAATTTAGGAACACTAAAAGGCCGTATATTTAATATGGAAACCAATCAACCTGTAAAAGATGTGATCGTAAGCATTGGTGGTTCAACAGTTGTAACTGATAAAGATGGTAAATTTGTGTTTTCTTCATTAAGTTCTGGAACTTACTATTTGCGTATAGATAAGGCAAAAATAGGTCTGAACATGATTACAATTCCCCAACTCCTATGAAAATTAGTATCCAGGCTAAAGAAGAAAAATATGTAGAGATAGGGATTACCAGAGGTGCTGTTCTTGCTGGACGGATTGTACTTTATAGCTCGGTAAAAGACTCCACTGCTGGTTTGCAGAAAGAAGAGGGTCAGAAGTATTACTTACTTGGAGACGGCAAAACAAAAGTGGTTGAGCATTACGGTCTGCCAGACATCCTTGTAGAAATCAAAGAAGATGGAAAAGTCCAGCGGAGAATTACTGACAGCGAAGGACGTTTTGTTTTTGAAGGGTTGCGATCAGGTCGGTGGACGGTCAAGCTTTATAAATATAATCTTCCTGAGCACTATCGTTTTGAAAAGGATACGTTTGAAATCAAATTAAGGCCGGGTGAGAAGAAGGAAATTCTGGTCAAGGTAGTACCCAGAAAAAGAAAGATTCGTTTTCTGGAGAAAGGCGGGACAATTATTCAGGAAGAGAAGAAATGAAACAGCTTATTTATTATATTTTCAATGAAAAAGAAAAAAATAAGATGATGATAATGTTATTTGTAATTGTGTTATTTACTCCAGGACTGAGTGTTATGGCACAGAATATTCGGGTGCGAGAAAATACATCTTTTGATGTGACTGCTCAATATTCAGGTATTCCTGGGGATGATATAGTCAATGTCTATGAAAATACGATGGGTGATTATGAACTCAATATTAATGGTGGGCGTTACAAGCAAGCCTGGCACGTAGAAATGACCAAGACTACTGATAGCTGGGATTCAGATTTTGTTTTAGAGGTGAAAAGAGACCCCTCAGATAACCGTGTGACCGGCGGTGATGCTTATTTGACAGTGCCAGATGAGTCTACAACAGCAGAGATATTCTTTCGGTCAAATAATAAGAAAGATATACGGAAACCGAATTTGAAAATACAGTATCGTGTCAGCGGTGTTACTGCATCTAATACAACGCCGGGTACTTATACTACGACGATTACTTATACACTTGTAGGTAATTAATAAAATAGGTGGCAGAAATGAAAAAAGAGAAAGTTAAATCTAAGAGTTTAATTAATATGATATGGGGTGGCATCGGATTCAGTGTGATTTATTGGATTCTCGAATCCGTGAGGGATGTTGTCACATTTGGGAAAGGCACACTTATTGAAAGAATATTCCTGCCCGATGCGATGTCCTTCTGGATGCGGGTATTGGTCGTCTGTATCATAATTTTGTTCAGTATTCGCATTCAATCTTTGAAAGAAAGAATAGATAAGCAGGGAAAAGAGTACAGATCTTTTGGTACGGTTGGGATAATAAAAGTTGGTCTTATCTTTGGGCTGTTCTACTGGGTTCTGGAATCTTTCAGGGATACATTTGTATTTGAAAAAGGTAATTTGATCCAGAGACTCTTTACCCCTGATCTTATGTCCGTATGGATGCGTTTATTGGCGATCTTTGTTCTTTTGTTGTTCAGTATATATGTGCAGTCACTGATCAACGAACAAAGAAAGGCAGAAGAAGCATTGAGGAGAGAAGAGCAAGAATTAGAGAAAAAGCTGGAGGAACGTAGTGCTGAGATTGTAAAGTCCAATAGACGTTTTAAACAAGAAATTGCAGAGCGAAATCGGGTGGAAGGAAAACTACGCAAAATCAACAGGGCACTCAGGACATTAAGTGAAGGCAACAAGGCTCTGGTTCATGCCGTGGAGGAATCGAATTTACTTAACGATATATGTAATGTTCTTGTAGAAGGCGGAGGTTACGATTTCGCCTGGGTAGGTTTTAACGAAGGGGATGAAAAGAAGAATATACACCCGGTAGCAAAAGCAGGGGACGATGATGGGTATCTTGGGAAAATTACTTCTGATCTCAATAATGTCTTCCGTGCTAATAATCCTATTGGAAAAGTCATTCAGACAGGGAAACCATGTACTGTAAAGAATATAGAGAAGGAATTTAAAGGTAACAGTTGGAGTCGGCAAGCTGTTAAAAGGGGCTACACGTCGTTGATCAGTCTTCCTTTGATGAATGATGATTCTGTTCTGGGTGCACTTACAATTTATACAAAAGAGGCCGATGTTTTTGATGCTAAAGAAGTACAGCTTTTGGAAGAACTTGCCAGTGATCTGGCATTTGGTATTAAGGTATTGCGGACGCGTGCTGCTCGCAAGCAGGCAGAAAAAAAGTTGCGTGAGAGTGAAGCTAAATACCGGACGTTGGCAGAAAATATTAATGTTGGGATATTCAGAAGTACTGTGGGTCCAGAAGGTAAATTTATAGAAGTGAATCCCGCAATGGTCAGAATGTTTGGTTATGAGAGCAAGGAAGATCTTCTTGCTGCGAACGTGTCTGATCTATATCAAAATCCAAGAGATAGAGCAAAGTTTAATGAAAAAATGTTAAAGTATGGATTTATAAAAAATGAAGAATCCATATCAAAAAGAAAAGACGGGACTACATTCATAGCCTCTGACACCACGGTTGCAGGTAAAGACGAGAAAGGTAATGTATTATATTATGATGGTATTGTCGAAGACATTACTGAGCGCAAACAAGCTGAAAAAAACCTTAAGAGACTCAACCGTGCACTCAAAACCCTGAGCGAAGGTAACAAGGTTTTGGTTCATGCCGTCAATGAATCAGATTTGTTAGAAGACGTGTGCAGTGTTTTGGTCAGGGTTGGAGGTTACGATCTTGCATGGGTTGGTTTTGCCGAGCAGGATGGGAAAAAGAGTATACCGCCAGTAGCCAGGGCAGGGGATAATGATGGCTATCTTAATGCTGTAAACTTTACGTGGAATTATACCTCACGGAATCATAACCCTATCGGGGAAGCCATTCAGACAGGAAAACCATGTAGTTTAAGAAATATAGAGAAGGAAGTTAAGGGTAACAGTTGTAATCGGGAAGCTGTTAAGAGGGGATATACATCCATGATCAGTCTTCCCTTGATGAATGATGATTCTGTTCTGGGTGCGCTTACAATTTATACAAAAGAGGTAGATGTTTTTGATGCTAAAGAGGTACAGCTTCTGGAAGAGCTTGCAAGTGATATGACATTTGGTATTAAGGTGCTGAGGACACGTACTGCTCGCAAGAAAGCTGAAAAGGAAAAAGAAAAAATGCAGGCTCAACTTATCCAGGCGCAAAAAATGGAAGCAGTAGGTATTCTTGCAGGAGGAATAGCCCACGATTTCAATAATATATTAACGGCTATTCAGGTCAGTACTGACCTGGCAATGATGGAAGTTGACCAGAAGAGTACTCTCTATGGAGATTTGAAAGAAGTACACCATTTGACTGAGAGAGCTTCGGATATTATTCGTCAGCTCCTTCTGTTCGGCCGTAAACATCCCATGGAATTTATCCCTGTAAATCTCAATAAAACAGTTCTTGATCTGCGAAAGATGCTGCGCCGTCTCATAGGAGAGGATATTGAAGTAGTTACTGAGTTAGAATCTAATCTCTGGCCCATACAGGCAGATAGAGGGACAATGGAACAAGTAATCATGAATCTGGCAGTAAATGCCAGAGACGCTATGCCAGATGGAGGACGGCTGATACTTAAAACTGCCAATGTTGTAATTGATAAGGCTCAATGTAAGGATATGCCAGCAGCCAGGCCAGGAAAGTTTATTTGTTTTTCAGTATCTGATACAGGAATTGGTATGGATAAGGATACTGTACAGCATATATTTGAGCCGTTCTTTAGTACTAAAGGAATTGGAAAGGGGACTGGTCTGGGACTTTCCGTTGTCTATGGTATAATTAAACAGCACAAAGGATGGATTCAGGTAACCAGTGAACCCGGTTCTGGAACTACATTTAGAATCTATTTGCCTGCTATTTCTAAGAGGATGAAGGGAAAGACAAAAGAAGAAGTCTTCCTGAAAAATTTCTCTGCTGATGGTAAAAGAATATTGATTGTGGAAGATGAAGAAAAAGTTCGTGAATTTACCACAAGTGGATTGAGCAGGAGCGGTTACATAGTATTCCCTGCTGCGAACGCAGAAGAGGCCGTAAACATTTTTAGAAGAGAAAAAGGTAATTTTCATCTCGTTCTCAGCGATGTGGTCCTGCCGGACAAAAGCGGGATTGAATTAGTAGAACATTTTCTTTCCTATAAGTCAAATCTTGGTGTTTTGTTAACCAGTGGATATACTGATCATAAGTCGCGCTGGCCTTTGATCAAAAAAAGAGGGTTTCAATTTTTAGAAAAACCTTACACGCTTGGAGAATTACTCCAGGTTGTTCAGCAAATTGTTGCCTGAGAAAGCTATCTGAGTTTGGGAAAATAGTTTTGGGAGGATAGTAATTATGGTAGAAAACTTGAAACTTCGCGACAAGATGTTAATTTTTGTTCTTGGCATTAATCTTGTCATGTTATTTGCAGTTTTTGGGGTTTACTACACTTTTTCGAGGAGGCTTGTGGTGGAAGATACTCAGCAAAGAGCCACTGAAAAAGTAAAAGGGATAGTCAATATGCTGGAAGGATATTTAAGCGAAAAATCAAAGATTGCCTGGACTTTTAGCCAGCAGTCAATGATAAAAAAATGGCTTGCAACCAACAAGAAGAAGATTGTGGATCGTAGGACTGATCCCGTTTACGGGAATATTCTTGATTATTTTAAAGATCTTGTTAAGAATGACGGAGAGATTTTTACTGCTTATCTCGCCAGTGAAAAACTGCAGTGGTATTGGGATACTGATGAGGCAAAAATGCCTGAGGATTACCATGTTGGTAAGCGGCAATGGTATATTAATTTAGTGAAATTAGGTAAACCCTGTTTTGATGTGGATACAGATATTGTAGATAAGTCTATTCGTGTCAACTATCGGTATCCCATTTACAATGATCAGGGGAAACTGTTGGGGGTTGGGGGGATCGACATTAGTCTGGACAGA
>CAZPNF010000126.1:0-6216 GCA_964587715.1 uncultured bacterium
GTCGCGGAGCCTGTGCTGAGCAATAGCGAAGTGCTCCTCGCAAAGACATCAAATAAACTTTTGATACAGCCCCTATCTTTTTTACACCTATAAATTTTTTTTGATAACTTTTGCTAATCGTTTTACACCTTCAAAAATCTCCTCTTCGGATGGATAAGAAAAATTTATTCGAAAGGCATTTTTGCCTCCACCATCTGTATAAAAACCAGTTCCGACAACATACGCTACTTTTTCCTCTATAGCCTGATAGAAAATTTTATCGGCATCCATAGTAGACGGAAGTCTTACCCAGAGGAAAAGACCTCCTTCAGGTTTTGTCCAGCGAATATCAGGATGTTCTGGCATAAACTCATCTAAGGCATTAAGCATACTCTCTCTCTTCTTCTTGTAAAGAACAATGTTATCCTTAATGTGTGCCTCCAAAAGTCCCCGGCGGCAGTATTCGTATGTAATAGCCTGAGTAAAAGGTGAAGTACAGAGATCCATAGCCTGTTTTGCAATAACAAATTTATCAATGATTTGTTTGTCTGCAAAAACCCACCCTAACCTGAGTCCCGGGAAAAGAATTTTGGAAAAAGTGTGTAGAGAAATCACATATCCATTCCCTTCATCCAATTCATAGAGAGAAGGAATAGATTCCCCTACATAACGAAGCTGCCTGTAAGGAGCATCTTCAATCACAATTACCTGGAATTCCCTTGCCACTTCAAGAAGGGTTTTCCGACGCTCCAGCGTCATGGTTACACCAGCAGGATTCTGAAAATCAGGAATGACATAGATAAATTTTGGTAAATCCGCTTCCAGACGCATCTTTTTCAGCTTCTCACGCAGGAGGTCTATTCGCATTCCCTCATTATCAAGCTCCACCCCCAAAAAACGGGCAGAATAACTATTAAATGCTCCCAGAGCACCAACATAAGAAGGCCTCCCAATAATAATAGGATCATTCGGATTGAGAAACACCTTCCCAACTATATCAAGACCCTGCTGAGAGGCACTGGTAATAAGAATATTGTCTCTCTCAACCTCTATACTGTCCCTTTTAGCTATCTTGATGAGTTCATCTTTTAACCTCGGATCACCCTCTGTGGGTCCGTATTGCAACGCCCATTTGCCATCTCTAAGGATAACTTCCTTAGCCAATTCTGCAATCTCCTTCACTGGAAAAGTTTCCGGCGAGGGCAGTCCCCCTGCGAAAGAGATAATCTCTGGTTTCTGAATCAACTTAAGAAGTTCCCTGATGACAGATTTCTTCATTCCAGCAATGTTGGTAGAATACAAACTTTCTAATTTTTCATACATAGGTATACCTCCAATCTAAGACCAAAAAGGTATAAAACTCAGAGCAGGATTTTTAGCACTAATAATAAATTCTAAACCACTCAAAAGTACAAAATGAAGACCCAAAATGCAAGCTGAAAAAAAATATGTTTTTGAAATATTACCACCATCCCCTATTGCCCCTCCTTTTCGGGGGTAAAAAGTCTGTAGAGTTGAATATCAGTTTTATCTTTCACCTGTAGATTTAAAATTTCTAAAAAATCTTTTGACAAGATAAATTTATTTTCTTATATTAGAACTGAAATACAAATATAGTTCTATAGTATTGGAGTCTATATGAAAATCGAAAAAAAGAATAACATTATAACAGCTGCCCAGAGTCTTTTTGCCCGATTCGGCTTGAAAAAAACCACAGTGGACGAGATCGCAAAGTTTGCCAGAGTGGGTAAGGGCACCATCTACAAGTTCTTCAGGAGCAAGGAGGAAGTTTTCTCAGAAGTCGTCGATAGGGAAATCGAATTTCTAAAATTGAAGATCTTAGAAGCTATTGACAAGGAGACTCAACCGGAACAGAAGATCAGAGCCTTTATGCTTGCAAAAATCAACTATCTGAAGGTGCTTGCCAACCTTTATCACATCACTCAGAAGGATGCCTCCGAACACTGGCCTGAGATCGAGGAGGCAAGACAAAAGATGACAGAGCAAGATCGGAATATTATCAAGAGGATACTAGATGAGGGAGTAAAGCTGGGGGTTTTCGTCATCAAAAATACTGCTCTGACAGCCATGGCCATCGCCGTTGCGTTCAAGGGGTTCGAGATACCCTGGATGCTTAGCGGTAAAAAATACGAAGTAGAAAAAAACGTGAATCTGCTTTTGGGAATTCTATTTAACGGAATAAAAGCGAGGTAATACTGGTAGATGGTGGGATTGTTGAACCGGTTCCGGTTAATTTGTTGACCCATTCCGATTATAAGTGTGCTGTTATTTTAAATGAGTATCTGGTGCTTAAGAAATGGTCGGCACAAAAAATTAATGTTGAAGAAAGAATAAAGGTCTACTTAAATGAAAAATTTCATCCTATTATCAAACACTTTTCAGATAACCGAAAGATAATAAAATTAAAATTTTTAAAAAATTTATCAACAAGCATAGACAGCATGACAAGAAAAATTGTGGAATTCAATTTGAATGATTTTACTCCAAATTTAGTGATTAGGCCAGATATAGAAGATATTACTACTCTAGCTTTTCATGAAAGTCATAAAAGCTATTTGGCCGGAGTTTATGCTGCAGAAAGTAGTTTACAAATTATGTCATCTGAATATGAGAATAAATAGGGAGGAGAGATGAAAATTGTAATTAAAGAAGTGACAAGCAGACACGACCTGAAAAAGTTTATTTCCTTTCCATATAAACTTTATGCAGAAAATAAATACTGGGTGCCTCCGCTACGTTTTGATGAGATGAATACTTTAAGCAAGGACAAAAATCCAGCCTTTGACTTTTGTGAGGTAAAATATTGGCTTGCGTACAAAGAGGGAAAAATTGTCGGAAGGATTGCTGGAATAATCAACAACCGATATATAGAAAAATGGGGAAATAAATATGCACGTTTCGGCTGGATAGATTTTATAGACGACGAGGAAGTAGCAAAGGCCCTGCTTGATACTGTAGAAAATTGGGCAAGAGAAAAAGGAATGGAAGCCGTGCATGGGCCTCTCGGTTTTACTGATCTCGATTATGAAGGAATGTTGGTAGAGGGTTTTAATGAACTCGGTACCATGGCAGCAATTTATAATTATCCCTATTATCCTGAACATATCGAGAAACACGGATACCAAAAGGAAGTTGACTGGGTTGAATTTGAAATAAAAACACCGGAGGAAGTCCCAGAGAAAATAGAAAGAATTGCTAATATTGCATTAAAAAGAAATCGCCTCAAGGTATTGAAAACAAGAAAAAGAAAAGATCTCTTACCTTATGCCAAAGATATGTTTAATGTGCTGAATATGAGTTATGAAAATATTTTCGGATTTGTTCCCTTAACTGAAAAACAGATCGATGTTTATGTGAAACAGTATTTTGGATTTATTCGTCCTGAATATATTTCCATGATTCTTGACAAAGATGATAGAGTCGCTGCGTTTGGCATAACGATGCCGTCGTTCTCAAAAGCATTACAAAAAACAAAAGGAAGGCTTTTCCCGTTTGGATTCATTCACCTGTTAAGGGCTATGAAGAAGAACGACGTGATAGATTTGTATATTATCGGTGTTCGTCCTGACCTGCAGGGGAAAGGCGTGAATGCCATAATGTTCAATGAATTAATTAAGATCATCGTAAACAACAAGTTTGTCAAGGCGGAAACAAATTACGAACTGGAAAATAACTACAAAGTTCAGGCACAATGGAAATATTTTGAAAAACGACAACATAAGAGAAGAAGGTGTTACATTAAACATATAGGATAACAGCTAAGAAAAGCCCTGGAAGAAATAAACAAAAAATTGGATCATATCCTGAAGGAAGGTAAAATATAACTTCTATATGAAAAAAGCAATACTTTGCCTCATTTCTAAGAATATTTCTATCGCAGAATTAAGAATTATCTGGGATAAAGGAACTTTTTAATGTCCTGAGAGTTTTAAATTCAAACACAACTTAAGCATGTTAATGGGAGGTGATTTACCATGCAGAACTTGTTTGAGAAGGGTATCTTAATGAGCCTTGGTCTTCTGGCTTTGACAAGGGAACAGGCCACAAAAGTAGTCGATGAACTCGTTGAAAAAGGCAAGCTTGCTAAGGAAGAAAAACCCAAGATTCTCGAAGACCTGCTCGAGAAAGCAGAAAATGAAAAAAAGGCTTTAGAAACAAGAATCGACGCTGGTTTGGAGAAAGCTCTCAAAAGACTCAACATTCCGACAAGAAAAGACATAGAAGAAACAAACAAAAAATTGGATCAGATTTTGAAAGAATTAAAAAAACTGTCTTGACAATTTTCTCCCTCCCGACCCCCGGTTCTCCTAATTTTTGAGAGAGCCGGGGGATTTTTTTCATTTTATAAATGACGGAGATATTATCTTTGCAAATCACAAGATTAAAAAAAACCGTGCGTAATGTAAAACGATATCGTCAGATCTTCAGGGTCCTCCTCAAGTACGGCTTTGAAGACATTCTGGACACGCTGAGAGTCGCGGCCTACATCAGAACAGGAAGAAAAGTTCTAACAAGACAAAAGGGCAAAGAAGTTATTCAGATGTCCCGACCGGAACGGATTCGACTCGTCTTGGAGGAACTGGGTCCCACCTTCATCAAACTGGGCCAGATGCTGAGCACCCGTCCCGATCTAATTCCTGTTGAATTCATCGAGGAATTCCGCAAGCTTCAGGACGATGTGCCCCCTTTCCCCGGGGATAAGGCAAAGGAGATCGTTGAGAAAGAACTGGGAAAGTCTGTCGAGACCCTCTTCTCTTCCTTCGAGGAAGTTTTCAAGTCGGCGGCCTCCCTTGCTCAGATTCACAGAGCTGTTACAAAATCAGGGCAGCAGGTTGCAGTGAAAATACAGCGGCCCGGGATTAACAGTATAATCAAAAGCGACATGGAAATCCTATTTGACCTTGCCAACTTAGTTGCACGTCGACTCCCCGAAGATAATTTTTACGATCCAGTGGAGATTGTGGATGAGTTTAGAATCTGGATCAACAGGGAGCTGGACTTTTTTCAGGAGGGAAGAAACATCGATCGTTTCAGACGTCATTTTGCAAACGATGAAACCATTTACGTTCCCCAAGTATTTTGGGATTTAACCACTTCCAAGGTCCTGACGATGGAGTATATCGACGGAATTCGTATTTTAGACCTAAGAAGATTGGAACAGGCAGGACTCGACCGAAAGATCATTGCCGTGAACGGTGCTAATTCTGTCCTGAAACAGATATTTGAACACGGCTTTTTCCACGGAGATCCTCATCCGGGGAATATCTTCGTTTTGGAAAACAATGTCATCGCTCCCTTGGACTTCGGACTCATGGGACGCCTGGATGACGAACTTATCGAGCAGCTCGGATACTTGCTGAACGGCATTATCCACAAGGACATCGACCGGATCGTTCGGGTTTTTCTAAACATTGGCATTCTGCGGGATGAAATCGACATTCGCACCCTGAAACTTGACATCGGAGAATTCATTGACAGATACTATCAAATACCCCTGTATCAGTTGGATATACAACATATTATCAATGAAGCAATGGAGATTGTATCGAGGCACCACATTCGCCTTCCACGTGACCTCTACCTTATGGGCAAAGCTCTCGTCATTATGGAAAGAATGGGAGAAGTTCTTGATCCAGAATTCGACATAATCTCCATAGCTAAACCTTACATGCAAAAGATTATAACACAGAAGTTTGATCCTCGCCGACTGATGCGGGATGCCTCCAGAACCCTGGAGGATTTCAAAGACCTCCTCGACTCTTTACCTGAAACCCTCAAACAAATTTTGTCCAAGGTAAGGAAAGGCGAATTAAGAATCAACCTCCATCATCAAGGGCTGGATCATCTCATCGGAGAATTAGACAAGTCCACAAATCGTCTCTCCTTCAGCCTCATCATTGCTGCTCTCATCATTGCTTCTTCCATGATTATTCAACTTAATAAAGGACCTCTCATCTTTAGACTTTCCGCTTTTGGACTTATCGGCTATGTAATAGCTGCATTTTTGGGCCTCTGGCTTGTCATTGCCATTATGCGCTCAGGAAGACTCTAACTAAATTTTTGGTATTGTTACAAATTTTTACATCCCCCTATATCCCCTTCCCCTCCTTCGACAATACTTCGACAAGCTCAGTACAAGGCTCAGGACAGGCTTTCAAAGGAGGATTCTTTTCAGGATCGTTCCAGAGATAAACGAAGTGGTCTCTGGAACGATCC
>CAZPNF010000127.1:0-6208 GCA_964587715.1 uncultured bacterium
TTACTGATAGAAAAAAGGCAGAAAAAGAAGCCATTGAACTCCACAACAGTATTTCCCGGGCAAATCTCGAGTTGAAAAAGACACTCGAAGACCTTGCTAAAAGTCAGTCTCAGCTTCTTGAATCTCAGAAGTTAGAACAGATTGGGCTTTTAGCTTCCGGTTTTGCCCACAACCTGAAAAGTCCTCTCAGCGGAATCAAAGGATACTCACAGCTCCTCAGTATGGATCATAAGAACATGAGAGAGCTGAACTTGATTATTGGTGAAGTAGAAAAAATCGAATCTATTATCAACAACCTGATGCTGAAAAGTCGAAAGGATCATGAGAACAAAGAAGAGATTCTAAATTTAAACGATTTAATCAAGATAGAACTGGAGTTCTTGTCTGCAAATATGTTTTTCAAACATCGGATCAAGAAAGAAATTCGTCTGGATAAAAATTTGCCGTCTGTATCAGGAGTTTATGCTCATTTCAGTCAGGCCGTTGTTAATATTATTCAGAACAGTCTTGATGCCATGTATAACATCAAGGAAAGAGTATTAACTATCCGAACAAGGCACGATGATCAATACGTTTATATATACATTGGTGATACAGGGTGCGGCATACCGGAGGAAATTCAGGATAAGGTTTTTGAAGTTTTCTTTACAACCAAACCGTTAGCCACAGAGAGAAAAGGCGAAGAGCCGTTTGGTACGGGCCTGGGACTCAGCACTGCGAATTACTTTATACGCCAGTACGGTGGAAAAATAAGCATAGAGAGCGAGGTAGGTAAGGGAACAACTGTTACGATTCAGGTTCCACATGTGCGAAAGAAAAAATCTAAATCTATTCCCAGAGTGCTCGTGGTGGATGACTCGGAAAGTATAGTGGACATTGTAACACAGATCTGCGACTCGATGGGGATAGAAACATACGGTGCGACCGATGGAGAAAAAGCCTTGGAACTCTACCATAAATGGAAACCAGGTGTGATTGTCTCTGATCTCTGCATGGCAGGTTTGTCAGGGCCAGAAATGATGACAGAAATTCGCAGGCTGAATCCTTCACAGCGTGTTGTTTACATGTCAGGTTATCTGGAAAATCCAGAGTTCCGGGAATGGTTGGCAAAAGAACAAGAACAACCGTCTCTCTGCACAGTTGTGAAAAAACCGTTTTCACTGGAAAACTTCAGAGAAATTTTGTACAAAATGGTTTTTGACAATAAGTGAGTACGCTGCGCCTGTTCAGGTTTGCAACTTGAACCATAGCGTTTGTAATAAGGTTTGTGATGACTAAACGACTTTCAAAAAAAAACAATAAGATCGATGATCCTCTGGTGAATGCTCTTGATTCTTTTAACGCTACGGTTTCTGATCTCGGATCTTCTTATCAAGAACTGATGGAACGAATCCGTGAGCTTAACACTCAAATTTCTGAAAAAAACCAGCAGTTAGAAGAAAACTTCTATGAAGCTAACCGACTGAGGCGATTTCTTAATGCTATTCTTAATAGTATAGCAGATGGAGTAGTTGTCATTGATACTGGAGGAAAGATAGTTCTTTTTAACAGGAGTGCTGAAAACCTTAGTGGTTTCTCCGGTGAAGAGGTAATTGGGAAGTTGTATACCAAGGTTTTTGGTAAACATGTGAGTGATCGGTTTTCGCCTCTCTACACCTTAACGAGCGGTGTTTCCCTTCTCTCAGAAGAAAAAGAAATAGTTACAAAATCGGGGAAGCATCTTCCGGTTAGATACAGCACCTCTCTGGTTACTGACAACCAGGAGAGGACTCTGGGCGCCGTTGAAGTTTTCAGCGATCTCACCAGGATCAAAGAGCTGGAAAAAGAAATGCAGGTAATAAAAACTCAGGCTGCCTTGAATCAAATGGTGGGCCTTGTAGCTCATGAAATCAGAAATCCTCTTGGAGGCATTCGTGGATACGTGGACCTCCTCGCAGAGTCCATGGAAGAAAACGACCCCCGACGGAAAATGGTAGATCACATTATTGAATCAATTGTACGTCTGGATGAAATTGTTGCTAATTTCCATTTTTATACTCGCCCTGTAGAACCGCACTTTGTAGAAATGGACCTGAAAACTTTTCTCAGAGATGTCTTGAATTTCTTTGAACAGAAGGCTCATATAGAATCCAGATCCATTCGGCTCGTGTCGAATCTTGGCTCAGAAAAAGAGCCCATTAAACTTCGCATTGATCCTGTTCTTTTAGAACAGGTTGTATTAGCCGTTCTGGATAATGGTATAAAAGCGATGAAAAAGGGCGGTACACTCAGGGTGGAACTTCAGGAGGAAAAATTTCCCGGAGAGGACACTCGAGAAAATGTGTCGATCATTATTACAGATTCAGGAGAAGGGATGAGTAGAGAAGTTATAGAGAAACTGTTTACGCCTTTCTTCACGACAAGGGAGAGAGGATTGGGTTTGGGGCTTTCTTTAGCGCAAAACTTCGTTTCTCTTCATCGCGGAAATATTTTTGTTGACAGCGAAAAGGGAATGGGTTCAACAGTAACAATTGTTTTGCCAAAAAACTTAGGGAGTAATATAAAACATGCCGGATAGAAAAATACTGGTAGTGGAGGATGACCCCATACTCCGTCAATTCATAGGGGACGTCCTGAAAAGAAAGGGGTGTAATGTAACCAGTGCAGAAAATGGTCTGGCTGCATTTGAAGAAATCAAGAAAAAAGATTTTGACCTGATAATCAGTGATCTCAAAATGGATGAAATGGACGGCCTTGAACTGTTAACTAAAGTCAAAGAGATCCCTCTCTCTCCGGAGATGATAATCATTACTGCCTACGGTTCGGTTTCTACTGCTGTTGAAGCGATGAAGAAAGGAGCATTCGATTACATTACAAAACCCGTTGAATTGAAAGAACTGGATATTGTTATCGATCGTGTATTTGAGCATCAGAAGCTGGTGAATGAGAACAGGTATCTGAAAAAAGAATTGAATAAAAATATTGTTTCCAGCGATATTATTGGAAGGAGTGCAAAAATACAGAGGATCCGGGAACTTGTAGCAACGGTTGGACCGCTTGATTCCACAGTGCTTATTCAGGGAGAGACAGGAACAGGAAAGGAAGTTGTCGCTAACGCAATTCACAGGTTGAGTTCAAGAAGTGAAAAACCGTTCGTCAAGGTTAATTGTGCTGCCCTGCCCGACACACTGCTTGAGAGCGAACTTTTTGGCCACGAAAAGGGTGCGTTCACAGGTGCTGTTCAGAGAGCAAAAGGCAGATTTGAACTGGCAGACGGAGGTGCACTCTTGCTTGACGAGGTCGGAGAATTGGGACTCCAGGTCCAGGCTAAGCTGCTGAGAGTTCTACAGTACCAGCAGTTTGAAAGAGTGGGCAGCGGCAAAAGTGTTCAGGTAGATGTTCGCGTAATCGCTACTACAAATCGCGATTTAAAAGAAGAAGTTAAAAAAGACAATTTTAGAAAGGATCTTTTTTTCCGTTTGAATGTAGTTTCCATTACATTACCTCCACTCAGAGAGAGGAAAGAGGATATTCCTTTCTTTGTTGATTATTTTCTTGCAAAGTATAATTCAAAATACAAAAGAGAGAAATCGCTGTCAGACAAGGCTATGGAACGTTTGGTTCAATACGAGTGGCCGGGGAACGTGAGGGAGCTGGAAAATTGTCTTGAGACCGCTGTTATCTTGAATCGTGAAAAAGTTCTTACCCCTGAACATTTTCTCTTTCTCGAAAGCCAGGAAAGCTTACTCGAAGAGGATGATGAGTTTGAAAAAAACCTCACAATAGCCGAAGCTGAAAAGAAACTCATTTTAAAGACCTACAAAAGATTGAACCATAATAAAACTCATACGGCAAAGGCACTGGGTATTACCATCAAAACATTGAGAACAAAGCTAAAGGAATACGGAGTCTTAGAGGAAATCAAATGAGATAGAAAATATCCCCCAGATAGTTAAATTTTCACTATCAAGCCTCATTTTGTTTTTTTTGAAAAACAGAATGGGGCTTTTTCTATATCTGTACATCTTACTGTAATTAAATAGGTTATCAGAAAAAAAAATAAAAAAACTTGCCTGCAAAAAAGGTGGCATGCTGGTTGCTTTAGATAAGGGTGAAAGATCAGGATATTTTAAGGAGAGGAATAAAGTGAAGAAAACCGAAAACTTTCAGATTAACAACAGCCATTTTGGAAATCCGAGAAACATTGGTCTACTAATGAATCTGGAACTTCCGATTGCTGTGGAGCTGGGCCGTGTCAGCATGCTGGTAAAAGACATTTTAGAACTCTGCCCTGGTGTTGTGATCGAATTGAATAAGTTTTCGGGCGAACCAGTTGACCTTTACGTGAACGGTAAGAAGTTTGCCGAGGGAGAATTGGTTGTAGTTAATCATAATTTAGGAGTCCGACTTACAGCACTGGTTGGTCCAGATGAGAAGGTTTCTTGCCTTGAGTAATCGTTCCAATGACATAGAGCAGGTTGTTAAAGACTTAGTTCTAATTGTTGAAAAAGAGGTCACGGCTTTTCAATCCCTTCGGGATACTCTCCTTGACCAAAAATTTTCTGTTTCAAAAAATGTTGAACAACACTACACAAAACGTCTTAAGGATTTGAAAGAAATGTTGTACGTTCTTTCCCAGAAATTCCAGAACGGACAAAGAGACATCAGAAATCGTATAGAACTCTCTATTAAATCCGTTGACCAATGTTTATCAGAGCTATCCAGAGATGAAAACAAAAAAGATGCCCTCTTTTCTTCTCGTCACAAGGTGGGTCAGGAAAGTTTACTCCTGGCCCACCACTCTCCTTCTGAGAAAGAGAGAGGCAAACTTTCGTAAAAATAAGGAAAGATTAATGAAGAGAGTACTAATTGTTGACGATGAACCAGTTATATTGGACGTACTCCAACGTATACTTTCACGGCTTGGTTTTGATACAGCAGTTGCTGATTTGGGGAGTTCTGCCCTGAAAATTTTCTCTCGAGGAATGTTTGATCTGGTTCTCATGGATATTCTTCTGCCTGGCAACAGTGGATTCGAAATTGCAAGAGAGATGAAACAAACAAGACCAGGCCAGAAGATTGTAATGATAACTGCTATAGACAAATACAGGGCAATTACTCAGTCTAATGACGAAGGTGTTAATGGGGTTCTTCCCAAACCTTTTACTTTTGAAATGGTGAAATCAGTTGTGGAAGGAGTTTTAAATGGTGAAGATGTTTTTCAGCAGGAGGGAATGAACTACTACAATTGGTAGAAGGGGTACAGGAGGTAATTTAAAATGAAGTTTTCTACAGTACTTCTTTTGGGAGGCTTAATTCTTGGTCTTGCCAGTACAGCTATTGGCGGAAATACCTGCTCACACAGAATAATAATAAAGGTAATAAAGAGAAATGAGATTGTTCTGGGAAAATCTGGTGATGCTCTCCGCTGGACAACTGACCAGCAGGCTAAAAAAATCACTGTTGGAGTCAATCCTGCATCCAGAAAGCTGGCCATTCAGGTTCAGACTACAAACCGCAGTAGTGGCCGCACATCTCACCAGATATTTCTAACAGATTCTGATAAAGATTTTATTACAGCTATATCTAAAATGACAGGTCAATGCAATATGAAGTATTCTTTTTTGAACAATAAGGATAATAACAAAAAGAACGAAATCCCACAGGTTACTTACACAATTACAGATATTTTTTAAAAGGAAACTGTACCATGATGCCTGCACAAATTTTAGTTGTTGAGGACGAAAAGATTGTATCGCTTGAAATCCAGGCGAAATTGAAAAGCTTAGGATACAATGCTTTTGATTCGGTTTCTTCCGGGGAAAAAGCCATTGAGAAGGCAGAAGAGCTGCGTCCTGACTTAATACTGATGGATATCAACTTAGAAGGAGAGATGGACGGTATAAAAGCTGCCGGAGAAATCAGAAAACGTTTTAATATTCCTGTCATATATCTTACTGCCTACGCTGATAATGAGACACTTCAGCGTGCCAAAACAGCAGAGCCTTACGGGTATATTCTCAAGCCTTTTGAGGAAAAGGAACTCCGTACCACAATAGAAATGGCATTCTACAGAATCAACTTAGAAAACAAGTTGAGAGAGCATAAAGAATGGCTGAACACTGTTCTGAAAAGCATTGGTGACGGTGTAATTGCCACAGATAAAAAAGGAAACGTGACATTTGCAAATCCTGTTGCTGAATTACTAACTGGTTGGAAGCGCCCGGAA
>CAZPNF010000128.1:0-6177 GCA_964587715.1 uncultured bacterium
CATCCAATAATTTAGGCTGCTTTTTATCTCTGGATAAGATCATAGCCTCGTCCTGTTAGACCACAGGAATTCTCCCGTCCAAACTAAGCTGCAGTATCTAAGACGTAAAATCGGGAGGGAAAAAGTTCAGTAAATAATTCTTGGATCAAGTAAATTATAATAAATAATTTCTTAAATGTCAAGGAGAAAATACAAAAGCTTAATTTCATAAATCGTAAGTTTTTATCTCTACTTACCGCAGATACTTTTCTTTCTAAAATCCCGATTTTATCCCGATAAAGTAGGGAAAAGCACTTTCCGAGAGTGTTATCTCTTTGCCTGAGTATGTCGGCGTTACTGTAAGGGGATTGCCTCGGCGTCCGCCTAAGGCGGACTCCTCGCAAAGACAGGGTGTGTTGTTTGATGCATCGCATAAAGGCAATGTACAAAAGGTGCGTCCATAAAGGGGATGCACTCCGACATTTCAAATCCCCCTCGGCTGATTGACTGAAACTTAATGTCAACCCAAAAATAAGTTGACTTGTTTCGGGAAAAAATTGTTGCATATTAGAAGATTTCTTGTAAATTATTTCAGTCGCTTTCAAATGAAATATGGAGTAACTATGCCGTTTTGTCCTAAATGTGGATACGAATACGTGGAGGGAATAAAAGTTTGTCCGGACTGCGGAACACCTCTTGTGGATAAACTTCCAGAGGAAAAAGAAGAAATCACAGATGTTTCTTTTGTACCGCTTCCGGATCTGCCAGGTCGTATCTATGCGGAGATGGTTAAAGGTGTGTTGGAGAAAAAAGGTATACCCTGCTACATCAGAGCTGATGGTGTGAGTGATGCATACGGGATTTCTGGAACAGGGCCGATGTCGAAAGGTGCTAAGCTGTACGTGCCAGAGGATAGATTGGAAGAATGTATCCAGATTCAGCACCAGATGCTGGATCATATTTAGGTAGGAGATGCTGGGTTTAAACATTTTATTTAGCAATAATTTGAAATTCTGAGTCAAGTTTTTAATAAGTGTATTTATCATGCATGCACATAAGAGAAATCAAAGATTAAATATCAAAAATCAAAATGACAATGAAAAATGTAAAATTAATCATAACTACTGAAATTTGTGTACTTCTCGTCGGTTTGAGGCGAAGCTTCGCTAGTTAATTACACAGGAAAGTGAAACAATGGCAAAAATTTTATATCAATTACCTAAAGGAACCAGGGATATTCTTCCTGAAGAGCAGCCTTACTGGCAGTATGTTGAAGAAGCTATTCGTCGTGTCGTCCAATTATACGGATATGAAAAACTCGATCTTCCCATCTTTGAGGAGACTGCGTTGTTCCAGCGAGGAGTTGGGGAGGGAACCGACATTGTCGAGAAAGAGATGTACACTTTTTTAGATAAGGGGGGCACTTCTATTACTCTCCGTCCCGAATTTACTGCCGGTGTTATGCGTTCTTATCTACAGCATGGATTGTCAAATTTGCCAAAGCCTGTGAAAGTCTGGTCATTCGGTCCAGTTTTCCGATACGAACGTCCTCAAGCCGGGAGGTTCAGACAGCACACCCAGTTTAATGTGGAAGCTCTGGGGGAGCAAGATCCAGCCCTTGATCTGGAAGTTATGTCAGTGGCATGGCATTTGTTTGAAGAATTGGGGTTTAAAAATCTCAGTTTCCAGATTAATAGTATTGGCTGTCAGAAGTGTCGTCCTAAGTATCTGGATAAATTAGTAAACTACTATGAGCGATACAAAAGTGATATTTGTGATGACTGTAAGAAGAGACTGAAGAAAAATCCACTCAGAGTTTTAGACTGTAAAAATCCAGGGTGTCAGCCTGTCATTGAGGGTGCCCCTCCGATTGTTGATTCCTTGTGCAGCGAATGTCGAACCCATTTTGAGACATTGAAAGGTTATCTTGAGGATCTGAACCGTCCCTACTCTCTTAACCATCGATTGGTCCGCGGGCTTGATTACTACACCAAGACAGTTTTCGAAGTCTGGGCTCAGGGAATCGGAGCACAGAATGCTGTCTGCGGCGGAGGTCGTTACGATGGTCTGGCAGAAGTGCTTGGCGGACCCCCGACTCCTGGTGTGGGTTTTGCTTCAGGGCTGGAACGGATTGTGCTTCTCTTGAAACAGCAGGGTATAATTCTTCCACATGGGAATAAGCCAAAAGTTTATTTTGCCTCTCGAGGTAAAGAAGCAAAGAGACAGATCGTGAGGCTTCTTTCAGATTCAAGAAAAAATGGTATAGAAGGAGTTATGAGCTTTGGAGAGCGCAGTTTTAAAGCACAACTCCGCGAGGCAGACCGTAGGAGTGTTGAGTATACGCTTATCCTTGGAGAAGAAGAGATTGCCCAAAAGGGGGTTTTAGTAAAAACAATGAAAGGAGGGACTCAGGAGTTTATTCTTTGGGATGATCTGTTGTCTTTTCTGAAAACAAAGGGATTGGGAAGGTGAGAGAAGATTCGTCCCCTTTTCTGACAGTACGAAGTGCTTTTTATGTTGTTATTATAACACTTCTCTTCTCAATGTTGATAGGGATTGGGTGGACGAGCTTTCAGGGAAAAGCAAAGATACTTGTTTTAGAGTTGTTTACTGTAGTTCCAGCTTTAATTTTTGTTTTTGGTAAACGATTTTCCTTCCGGGATGTTTTTCGCTGGCGCAAGGTAAAGGGAACCATTTTAATAGTAAGCGGATTCATCGGCCTTGGTTGGAGTGTTGTAACCGATGAGTTAGATCGTCTTCTCCAGATACTTATTCCTATGCCGGAAAAGCTCTGGCATTTGATGAAAGATTTTCTGATTTTTCATTCCACCAAAGAGATGGTCATTCTCATCATAGCTGTAGTTTTTGTGGCGAGTTTTGCCGAGGAAATGCTTTTCCGGGGATTTTTCCAGGGTGCACTGGAGCGGGCAACTGATGTGACCAAGGCAGTTCTTATTAGCGCATTTGTTTTTGCTGTCAGTCATTTTAATCCCTGGTGGGTTGTGGAAATATTAATTTTTGGAGTGTTGCTGGGTGTGTTGGTCTGGAGGAGTGGAAGTATATTCCCATGTGTTGTGGTCCATGGAATAAATAATACTCTTGCTCTTGTCTTTATCAATACTGATGTTTCACGATTGAATTGGTATTCGTTCAAAGGGCATGTTTCTCCTCTGTGGCTTGTTTTAGGTTTAGGATTTATTGTCTTTGGATTTAGAATTTTCTACAGATTGACAGAGAAAGAATGAGTTTCCAAATTTCAGAAAAAGTAGAGATCACGTTCCGTAGAGGCATGAGCCTCTCCGGGAAAAGAAGTGTACTAAACTGGAGGATAAGGTTATGAGAAAAATGATTATCCCTTTGTGGATCTTTGGACTCGTGTTTTTGCTGAATGCGCAGCAAAAAGAATTAAAAACTTTTGTTTCTGAGGCTCAAACACTGGAGAATGAAGGCAAGTTTCAAAAAGCTGTTGATCTTTTGAAAGAAGCAGTACGTATTTATCCAGAGGAATCTGATGCTCATTTGCAGCTTGGTTTGGCATGGGGTAGTTTGGGACAAAGAGGTAGTAAAACAGGCGACATGATGGCTGCCATGAATGGGATTAACGAGGCCTTTTCTGAGATGGGGAAAGCAGTCGAACTTGATCCCGAGAACTTTAATACGCACTTTTATTTTGGAGTATACGGGGTCAATGTGCCGGCTTTCTTTGGAAAGCTGGATCAGGGTGTGGAGCATTTAGAGAAAGCACTTTCCATACTGAAGAAACAGCATGAAAAGCCTTCCCCAGATCAGTTAGCTTCAGTATATCATTTTCTTGGTCAGGGTTATAAAATGCAGGGGAAATATGATGAAGCCAGGAAAGCCTTGCAAGAAGTGATTAAACTTTCGCCTGAATCAGAAGCAGGAGATGCTGCAAGAAAAGAATTGAAGAATCTGGTAAAACCTATGCAAGAGCCTGCTCCAAAAAATAGGGAAGACAAGGTAGCAAACCCGAGAATTCTTTCTTTACAAAAGAGATTGGAAAAATCTCCCAAAGATTTTGGACTTTTAATGGAATTGGGCAACGCATACCTTGACGCAAAGAATTGGATTAAAGCACAGGCTGTTTTGCGTCAGACTATTCGCCTTGATTCTACAAATTTACAGGCTCATCTTCTTTTATTGGAAGCGCTTAGGCAGGATGTTATGGTTGGCTATGATGAACGGATCTATAAAGATCAAAATGTTAGAACCAATCTTGCTTTTGATATGGTCAAGGAATTGGAAAGGATTTTAAAGCTTGATTCAACAAATACAAGCCTTAAAATTGGATATGCTGTTGCCTGTATACAGATGCCATTTTTTGTCCAGAAAATAGACCGTGGTATTGCCATCCTGGAATCAATGGCAAAAGACAAAAGTCTACCAGATTCGATTAAAACCGAAATTCTCTACAATCTTGGATACGGCTACCGCAAAAAAGGGAATGCAATCTGGATGAAGCTGGTTAAGAATTATCCGCATTCTAAAGAAGTTCAATTAGTCTACGACGAATTTGGATTGAGAAATTATAGAGAAAAAGTATCGCAAACCAAAGAAGAAAAGGTTGTAGTTACTTTTCATCTCGGGTTTCAGGATGAACTCGAACCGCAGACTGCAGTCTGGATAGAAGACTCTCACGGTAAATTTGTTAAGACTCTTTATGTCTCAGGGTTCTCTGGTTTTGCCAGAGAGAAGCAGGTTAATCTTCCCATTTGGGCAAATAGTTCTCAATTCGAGACTGACGGCACCACTGGTGCAAGTATTGATTGGGGAAAACACACTTACGTCTGGGATCTTACGGATCACCAGGGTAAACGAGTCAAGAATGGGGTATATAAAGTAAATATTGAAGCTTCCTGGTGGCCGAGTATGCAGTACGGGCGGACTTCTGCAGAGATTTGTATTGGGAAATCCCCGACTGAAGTTACAGTGGAGAAAAAGCCGTTGATTCCTTTGGTGCATGTTCAGTATATTAGATAGAGGGACATGTGCGTTTATGTATTTTTAGCCGAGGGTTTGATGATACAGATATTGGTGGTTGGGTACTGGGAGTAAGAAACAAGCGGAGTTAAGGTTTTAGTCTTTTATCAGGCAATGGAGGGGAATGGATAGATGAGAGCCTCTGCTCTCATCCTATCTCAATTCCCATTATAACGGGTTAATAATCCAAATTCCACCTAACCATGGCTGAAGCCAGCGGTTTTAGCCTACCCTCAAATAGAGTAACTTAGAGCTTACAAAGTGGCAGCAGCTCATTTAAAAATCCAATAAATGCTTTTTAAATTAATTTTGATAATATGGAGGTTAAAAAATGGAAAATCAAAAAAGATTTTTTGAAAGGAAAGATTTTAAGTCGCCAATAGTATTAGGTTTTATTGCAATATATATTTTTGCGGTTGTGTTGGTTTTTATAAATGAACCAAACAACGCATTGTCTTATATTGGGTTAAGCACCGGTATATTATTTCTTTGCTGGTGGATAATTGATCTGACAAAAAAGATAACAATTCAGGATATCAAAATTAAGAAGCCCGGATTTGAACTTATAATTGGGCTTCTGTTTTTTTATCATTTGGGGTAATCTACTTTTGCCAATAATTAATTTTGGTGATAAATGGGCTATTGGATTTATCTTAGAGAAAACAATAATATGGTTAGGTTTACCTTTTCTATTTTTAAAGTTTCGAAAGAATTCGCTGGCGTCTATGGGTCTTACAAGCAAAAATTGGAAGAAGAATCTTTGGATTGGTTTTATTATTTTTCTGGCATTGGCTATTCCAAATGCTTTTTTTGTTGGTAATACAGGTGGTGAAATTCTTAGCGGAAAATATAGTGCTTCGCAGGTTGGAATCGGGTTATTTTCATCTTTTATTTACTTTTTCTTAATGTCAGGTTTTTCAGAAGAATTTTTATTTAGAGCATTTATCCAGACAAGGATTTCATATTTGCTCAAATCGAGTGTTAGCGGAGTTTTAATTACTTCACTTATTTTTGGTTTGGTCCATATTCAGGGTATTATGCAATGGTACCCCGGGACAACAATTAGTCAAGCGTTTTGCAGGGCATTCTTTTTACAGACATTTATTGGAATTATGTTTGGAGTACTCTGGGAAAGAACAAGAAATTTAATCCCATGTGTGTTTGTACACTCAGGAGTTGACGGTTTGAATAATTTGTTTT
>CAZPNF010000129.1:0-6151 GCA_964587715.1 uncultured bacterium
TTTTTATGCTGTATACAAGTAGCCAAGGCAATCTTCTTGTTGCCGAAATTCCATACCAGGAAGTGTTTAATTCGAATATTATCTTTTCGTATTTTGTGCCTTTAATAATTTTATCAATTTTTTCCATTCAGGTCTTATCTAAGAAATCCTGGTAACTGTTGAGTTTATCACTGAATCGAATATTTAATTTGAAATTTGTCATATATTAATGCCTAACATTTGGCTCTAAGGTGCGGCCAACTGATACCGTCCAGAAACCACGTTAGATGTTAAAATGAACGCGCCGTAATGACCACACTGTTTTTATTTTCAAGGACAGCGAAAACCGTCCAAAGCCGAAAGAAAAAAGACAGAAACAGCCTTCTGGTTTTGTCCGAGTTCAAACGCATGGTTCTGCGGCCTTATTTTTTTGTGGGGTGGCCTTTCAACCTTTCTATTTATTAATTAAGCTTGCGTCGTTTTTTAAATAATTGAATATGATATTATCAATACAATATAAATAAGAACCATGACCATCAAATGAATTCGGAACTCTTTTAATTATGTCTAAATCAATCAACTTAATAATATCATTGTCATCCTCTTCCTTTTTTAGGTACAAACATTTATTGTTGTTCAATATAAATTGTTTAACGATATTGGCCTGTCCTGACTTTAGTGATTTAAGTGCTTTTTTTTGAGGTTTTGAGATATTTATTATATTTTTGTTTTTATTTGTAGGTTTAAAATGAAAGGATTTAAAAAATGGTAACCATACGATTAGTATCAATAGTAATAGGAGTATCACTCTGTATGGTATATATTCGGCCATATCGTCAAAGAAACGACTTGGAAGCAAAGAAATTACGGCTATTATTAGCGTTGAGATCAGGCTTGGAAGGATCGCTTTTTTATCAATTTTTGTATTATTCATTCTTTAAGTTTGGACCTACAGTAATAGGGACTGTTTTAGTGATTATCGTGTATGTTGCAATATTGAAATACATTTTTTCCCAATTTCCCTTTTGGGGGGGATTTTTTAGCCGCAGAACCAGTGATTATACAGCCTCTGGATAACATTCAATATGTAATGATATACAGAAATTGGCTAACAGAATATTAACTACCCCCATACTCTCTTAATGAAGGTTTCTTTCTTCAAAGCTCGGCGAGGTGTTATTCGCCTCGCTTTCAAATCTCCCGAAGGTGAAAAACACCTTCGGGAGCAGAAACTAAACAAATTTATTAATTATCTCTTCCATTGAGGCACACGTCCAGGAGTCCACGGTGCATTTACTTTTTCCATGGCCTTCTCAAGATTTTTAAGATCCACATCGACCAATTGATTCAGGTTTTTAAGAAGAGGTGCGAAAGCCTCCCCAGCGATTTGAATTTGATCCCTCATGGTCTGGGTTGGCGCCGATGTAGACTGCCACATGCCCCTTAAAACCGTCCTCACTCGACTGGAGATGGAAGGGGGCTGGTTCCCGTCTCTTATGCTGATTGTTGGATCGCCAGTAAGGGAGCGCTTCATATCAAGAATTTGCATTTTCAATCTCAAACATTGAGATACACAGTCTGAAGACGCACTGGGTGTTCTGTGCAACGCTTGCTGAATCAATTCGACACGTTTCTCGAGATCGTTGATTGTTTGCACCGCGCCTTGCACAGCCCGGTTCAGCTCTGCTACTTGTTTCTGGAAGGCTGTCAAACCTTCCCGATCTTTTGCGGGCAAGGTGGTGTTGTTCAGAACTTTCGCGTTAAAGGGGATCGGTCCGGCTAGTTCCGTGTAATTGCTACGGACCACTTTGCCCAGGGTCACCGAATAGGCGCCTGGCAGAGCTGGAATCCCACTGTCCTCGTTTTCAAAGGGTTTCTCTTCTTTTTTCTGGATTGGATTCAAGTCAGGATACCGCAAATCCCAATAAACTCGATTGATTCCCTTCTTGGCTGAGGCCTTTAGACGCCGTACAATATGACCTTCCTCATCCTTGATGATCAATACCAGATACGGTTTTTCTTCTTCATCTTCAGCCCTCAGCATGTCCCAGGAAGGATATGGAACTTCTTTCTCCGCCTTGACCGCCTCCTTCTCACTCTTCTTACGCAGCTCTTTGAGGGTTTTTTCCGAATCTTTGAGATAATAGGTGAAAGCCGCTCCAAAAGGCGGGTTTTTCGCGGCAAACCGCTGGTGACCCATAGCCGACTTGCCCCGCCTGGGATGATACATGAACGCGTCTTTGACAGGAAAGAGAATTACTTCTTGATCCAGAGAAGTGGATTTAAGCAAGCGTAAAGGGGAGTAGTCATCGAGAATGTAAAAACCCCTGCCAAAAGTGGCCAGCACCAAATCGTTTTCCTCTCTTTGGATAGCCATATCTTTCACCGATTGCACAGGCAAGCCCCCCTTGAGTTGAATCCACATCTTGCCGCCATCAATGGTAAAGAAAACACCAAACTCGGTGCCGGCAAAGAGCAGGTCTGGATTGATATGATCTTCAATAATGGAGAAAACAGTGCCCGGTTCAGGGAGATTGGCTGTCAGCGGTTTCCATGACTTGCCGCGATCCGTACTTTTATAAAG
This sequence comes from uncultured bacterium, assembly GCA_964587715.1. Taxonomy (GTDB): domain Bacteria; phylum Zhuqueibacterota; class QNDG01; order QNDG01; family DSAB01; genus CAYYPT01. Next base: position 2,564 of record CAZPNF010000129.1, read on the forward strand.
ATAGGGCTTCAGATCCTTGTTCTTTCGACCGTCAAAAGAAGCGTATACAGTTCCAACATCATGCAATGAAGCCAACAGACAGCTCACATAGGTCATTTCAGGCACACCTTTCACCTTATCAATCTTGCGCCAGGTTTCTCCTCCATTTTCAGTGATCTGAATTAACCCATCGTCAGTTCCCACGTAAATCAATCCCTCTTGTAAAGTGGACTCGTCCAAGGAGACAATGTTGCCGAAGAGAGATGTGGAGGCGTTTTTAGAAGGCGCATCCACATGCTGAATCTTACCCATGACCTTGAGTTGATTGCGGTCTAGTTGGCGGGTTAAATCCGGACTCACAACCTGCCATGTATTTCCCCTGTCGTCGCTGCGGAAGAGTTTGTTTGCCGCGAAGTAGAGCCGTGTATGAGAGTTGGGACTGATAATCAACGGCGCGTTCCAATTCCAGCGGTACGCCTCTCCGGCCGGCGGCTGGGGCTGGATGGAGATGGACTCACCGCTTCGCCGATCGTATCGCACCAGCACGCCATACTGGGACTGAGCATACACGATATTTGGATTCGTGGGATCAATTCGGGATGTGAATCCGTCTCCCCCTTTAGTCACAAACCAGTCATCATTGACAATGCCTTCGGAGCTGATCGTTCGTGAAGGTCCTCCCAGACTGTTGTTGTCCTGTGTGCCGCCGTACACATAGTAGAACGGCTTGGTATTGTCAACAGTGACTCGGTAAAACTGGGCAACAGACAAATTACCCTTGAAATGCCACGTGCCATAATTGTCCCAGGTCTCGTACAGACCTCCGTCTCCCCCTATGATTAAATGTTTGGGATCCTTGGGATTAATCCACATGGCATGGTCGTCCACATGACGAAACTGATTGCCAAGATTATTCCAATTCTTTCCTCCGTCCAGGGTGACTTTGGTTCGGGCATCTAAAGAATAGACCTTGTCAGGATTCACTGGATCGGGTATGAGCCTGTTGTAGTACTGGGAGCTGACCGCGATATAATCCGACTGCTTCTTCCAATTCTCCCCACGGTCAATGGATCTAAAAACACCACCCTCGCCAGGCTCCGCTTCGAACATAGCGTACAGGATATCAGGATTGGCCGGTGATACAGCCAGACCGATGCGTCCAATATCACCCTTGGGCAGCCCTTTATTAATCTTCCGCCACTTCTTACCCGCGTCTGTGGATTTGTAAATCGTGCTCTCTGGCCCGCCGTTGATTAAAGTGAACACCCTGCGGCGGCGTTGATAGGAGGCCGCATACAAAATATCAGGGTTGCGAGGATCCATGACGATATCTGTGACTCCCGTGTTTTCACTGATGTTGAGAATTTTTGTCCATGTTTTTCCATCGTCCGTGGATTTGTATAATCCCCGTTCGCCGCCGGGTCCCCAGAGAGGACCCTGGGCAGCCACATACACATGGGAGTTTCGGGGGTCGATGACAATGCGGCCGATATGCTCGGAATTTTTCAGCCCCATATTCTTAAAGCTTTTACCGCTATCTTCAGAACGGTAGACTCCGTCACCATACCCAATGGCCCGCTGACTGTTGTACTCACCAGTCCCTACCCAAACAACAAAAGGATTGTTGGGATCAATCTCCACATCCGCAATGGACCAGGCGCCTTCCTTGTCAAAAATCGGTTCAAAGGTGGTGCCGTGGTTCACTGTTTTCCATACATTGCCAGCAGCTACACCCACGTACCACACATTTGGATTCTCGGAATGCACTGCAATATCTGCGATTCGGCCCGAACAGTAGGCTGGTCCGATGGAACGGAATTTCAAACCGGAAAAAGTACCCGAGGACCAGGGGCCTTTGCTTTCTTTCTCTTCATCTTCGTCTGCCCAAAGCATTGCAGAGAAAATCAAAACCATTGGTACGAGAATTCTCATCCATTTTTTCATGATGTAGGCTCCTTTCTTTAAAGCTCGGCGAGGTGTTATTCACCTCGCTTTCAAATCTCCCGAAGGTGAAGAATACCTTCGGGAGCGGAAATTTAGTTTAAATATTTTTATTAATGATGCTCTATTTGCCTAACATATTATTATCTACCCCATACCACCCATAACCACATGTCCAAATATAGCCATAAATTGGCATATATACACATTCCATTAAAATATTCCTAAATGTAGGAATAATAAAATTCCTATATATGGTAATCTTTTTAAGGGAGTTTCCTTTTCTCTTTATTCCTATATGTATCCATGTTCTTAACAATACGCCTTTTTAGATCTAAGTTACAAATTTCTTGATATGGCAGTTCCCAAACTTGTTTGAGTTTATTCCATTTTCCCCCATACCTTTTTTACTGCAGGGGCAAGAACCCCTGCGGAGCACAAGGTACTCAACTTTTTTAAGTCCAACAACTGTAAGAATTCTTTGAAGTCTTTCGGAAACTCGATCACGGCCAAACATTACCTTTCTCATGAATTCTATTGCTTCAATTCTTTCAAGAGGACTTCGATTATGCCAATAGTCCGAATCGTCAGCTTTGTTCAGGGAGACAATCTCAAATACATCTCTCCGAATTTTTTCTTCAATCATTTTTTGCAGTATCCAATATTAGAGGAGGAAATTACTGCTCAAAAAAAATAACACATAACTCAACTAAATTATAATAAACAATCATTCTTCTAATGTCAAGGGAAAATAGAAAAACTTAATCGAGTTTAAACTTCTACTACGGTAAAAGCAATTTTAATTTGTTAGAAATTTCTTTTAATAATGATTGCGAAACAGAGCAGATATATTCAGCATGTCTTGAACGCCAATCAAAACTCTTAACTTGATCAACTAATATTATACCTCGAATCGGACATTTATCAGGCAGTTTGACCTCAAAGGGATATCCTTTTTCCTTAGAGGTAATAGGACAAAATATTGATAGTCCTACCTTTGAATTATAAGATGATGGACTAAGAACTACTGCTGGTCTACGACCAGATTGTTCATGCCCTTTTTGAGGGTTTAGTATTAACCATACGATATCGCCTTGTTCGGGAGTATACTCTACCATATTTCGCTCCCAACAGGCTCTCCAAAATCTTTTTCTTTATGAATATTATCATTTTTAATCTTGGACAACAAAGAGTCTAACGATTCTTGGTTATCCTTAATTGGCTTTATTATTATTTTATCTTCATTTAATGAAACATCAACATTTGAACCATTCCTTATTTTAATTTGATTGGCAATATATTTTGGTATTCTCAATGCCAAACTATTACCCCATAATTGAACTTTTGATTGCATAATAATACCTCCATTGTATTGTTTCTACAATGAAGATACATTTAAATGTTCAAAAAGTCAATCGAAATTTTTATACTTCTTTTTTTATTTCTTGATATTAAATAATTTCTTTATTGCTTTTTTCTCTAATCTGCTTTATCTTAAATAAAATGACGACAATCAAAGGTTACATTCTCCTTACCCGGCCGCTCAATCAGTTAATTGCATTTATTGCCATTTTTATAGGTGGTTTTGTGACAGGGACGATACAGCCTCTGTCCCGTCTTCTTCTTGCATGTTTTTCTGGAACAATCATTTCTGCCGGAGCCTGCAGC
>CAZPNF010000130.1:0-6121 GCA_964587715.1 uncultured bacterium
CTAAAGTAGCTAACGCACCTGGCAGGGCATGAGAACTAGTATAAGCATCACTCAGTCTATGGTCATTCCAAAATTTTAGTATTGCATTAAGATTTCTTTCTAAGGAACATCTGATCTCCTTTTCTACAAATGGCCGGCGTTGAGCATCAAGCTATTTGCAAGATTGTACTAGCAAAAGATTAGCATCGAAATCAATACAGTAGGGATACTTGTCATATAGACCTGTTTTTTTTGTAGTGAAAGTACAGAATGAATAAGAGAAATTGGATAAGGAAAGGCTCTCTTTTTACGCTCATATATCCAGTAGATGTGAGCTGCACCACCAATGTACCCGAGGTCAGCTTTAGGATATATCATCCAAAACAATGTTCTTCGCAAAGTCACTACACAGAAGCAGTTGAACTCGAGTTCCAGCCAGGCCCCAGCCGATCCTTCTGTCCCCGCCATGTGCCATTCTCAAACGTTACATTCAGTACTTCACGAGGGGCGTAAGTGGGGAAATTGACTATCCCGTGTCGCGTAAACTCATCGCGATAGGCATTTATAAATAGCATTTCTGGCTTGGTATAATGAACCAAGTTCCAGGTATCTAACCTATCTCGCCACGTTTCCATAGGGTGAGCCACAATCAGTGACATTGCGATCGCGATGCCGTATTTCTTGGCCAAAAAACAAGCTTTCATAGTCTGCTCTACCGTGATCCTCTTGTTATAATGGTTTAACATCCGCTGGCTACCACTCTCAGCACCAATGTAGTATCCTTTGCACCCACTCCAGGCCATAATCTTGACTAATTCCTCATCCGAAGCTACATCTACACGTGTCTCACAAGCCCAGACTATGTTCACGTTTTTCTTGATTAACAACTCGCACAGTTTGTAAACTCGCGCTTTACTAGCGGGAAATAAATCTTCCCGAAAATACACTCCTGCAATGTTGTACTGGCTCTTCAAGTAAAGGATATCGTCCAGAATACGCTCTGCACTCTGCGCTGTCCACAACCTCCCCCAAATATCGCGTACTGTGCAAAACGAACACTCAAGGGGACAACTGCGGGACGTGTTCATGTTAAAGATCGGCTGACGGTCTGTGAAGAGAATTGTAAACTGATACAAGCGTTTCTTGTCCATAAACAAATCATAATCAGCACGTGGCAACGCATCCAAATCCTTAATTCGTTGCGTTCGCAATACCATGCCGGACGGATACGCACCGCTTACTAGGTCGTTGATGATATATTCACCTTCACCTTGCACAACATAATCCACTCGCGGTGGGATCGTATCGGGAAAGGCGGTCGTATGAGGGCCACCAAATGCAATAGGACCTTCATAGCCTTCCGTTTCCAATCGCTTTAGAAGCCACAAGGTATCTTCATAACAGGGCGTACTGGTGTACACCCCAACGAAATCAAACGCATGGATGTCGCTTACCCAATCGTCAGGATCTGCAAAGCGATCTACCAAGTAGACAGAGTAGCCATGCTGCTTTAGCATAGCAGACAGATATCCAAGGCCAAGCGGAAATCGCTTTTCCCCGGTTCCAAAACCACTTAGGAGTGAACGTAGCAATCTTCGTGGCAGCACAAGAGAAGCCAAGTTTTTGAAGTTGTCGGCGATTTCGGGAATGTATTTCTTAATAACTTTCCGAGCGTTTATCTGGGTAGGTTCACCATTGTTTATGAGTAAAATTTTCATTGCTCAGTCCTTTCCTACTAACGGGTGCATTCCCCCAAAATGACACCTCTCGACCTTTGACAAAATCAGCAGATCGTATAAGGAAGGTCGCGCACGGCATGCAGGGCTATCGTCACCCGTTTTTCCTAGTTTATGAAACGTTTGTCAAACTCTGAATCCCAACCAAATACTTTCATGGCAGGATGCACTATAAATTTATAAACATCTTTGGTCCAAAAGGAACTGGAAGGCAGAACTTTAATATCACGAAAACCTATCGTCTCACCAAGTTGTAAAAATTCACTTTTAGTGAAACCTCTTTCGAACCTTTTAGGGAAACGCCCAATGATCTCCTCCAGAAATAGATATAAACGATAAAGTAAACATCTCCTGTTAGGAGCACCAATAATTGCCATTCCACCATTTTTTAGTGGAACATAATGGCTACGGCTAATAGCCAACCCTGTCTTTATTATAGAAATGTTCGACAAGTCTATTACTCAGAATAACATTATACTTACATTCATATTCAGTTAAATCTAAAGCATTTCGATTTAGGAAGGCAGCTTTGATGTTAAATACTTTGAATATACGACGTGACAACTTAATAGCTTCATTAGAATAGTCAAGAACCGTGACTTGAAATCCCTCTCTTGCAAGGCTCAGTGCCCAGGTGCCTGTCCCAGCACCAATTTCCATCAGTTTAAGTTCAGTCCATTGTTGCTTTGGTCAAATTCTTTCCAGTTCCTGTTTGATCAGAGAAAGTCCAAAAGAACTCTCAACATGTCGCAAAATATGATAAATTTGAAGTTGAGTATGTGCTACTTTCCATGATCTATGCCAGTGTTCATCGAGACTGTTAATATTATCCATAACTAATCTAACTGGTCTCCTTATTTGAATACTTTTCTATAAAGATATAAAGTCTCCTTAGCAGCTCTTTCCCAAGAAAACAATTCAGCCCTTCTTTCACCTTTATTGATAAGTTCTTCTACTAATGTTTTTTTGCTCAACACTTGTTCCATTGCTTCAGCTAACTCTTCTATGGAGTAAGGATTAACAAGAATAGCAGCATCACCGCAAATTTCTGACAAAGCAGATGTGTTAGAAGTAATAACAGGAACCCCAGAAGCCATGGCTTCTACTACAGGTAGCCCAAAACCTTCCATAAAAGAAGGAAAGACAAACAAACTTGCCTTTCTATATATCTGTGCCAATGTTTGGTCGTCGACATCGGATAAAAAAATGACATCTTCTCTTAATTTCAAATACTTTATCAGATTCCACACATTCTTAGAATCTCTACCGTCTCTCCCAACTAACACCAATTTGTATTTCTCCCTTATTTTATCTGGCAATCTGTACCAAGCTTTGATTAGACCTGTAACGTTCTTATGTGGGTCTAAAACGCCCACAAAAAGAATATACTTAGAAGGCAATGATATTTTATCCTTCCCAACCATATTATCTGAACTTCTATGAAAAGAAAAAGTCCCGTGGTATATAACTACTACTTTGGTACTTTTATAATTTTTTATAATTGCTTTTTTGGTATAGTTTGATACTGCAACTACATAATTTGACTTTTTTGCAATCATTCTTAGATTTATTTTTCTAGCGATTAGCCGTGACTTTTTATATGAAGAAGGATATTTTTTCTCCATTAAATCATGAATTGTAACAACAGTGGGAGATATTTTAATAAAAAGAGGCATGGTATTAGGTAAATGAATTATATCCGGTTTTATTCTTTTAGCCACAAAGGGAAACACACAAGATTGCCAAATACTTCTCAGTATCTGTTGGCGAGGCAATCTCATGGTCACAAATTTAAAATTTCCCTGTTGAATATGCGGAAAATAATACTGCCAGGGAGCTATAAGAATCACATACTCATTTTCAATATCCAGACGAGAAAGTGCCTTGGTCAATTCGTAGATGTAACGCTCAACTCCCCTTACGGCACGATTAATAGTTATAGCATTAATTAGTATTTTAATGGTATCTTCCTCCGTTATAAAGCTAATTCTTAAACTTTATCTTATCAACTCTAAAAATATCCTGATAGAAGCTGGGCAAAAAGACGATATAACATATTTATTTAAATCATCTATTTTCTGCAGATTGACGAGAACTTCTTCAATCATGCACCCCATTCCATGCTTATCAGCGACGTGAGCTATTGAGATAGCTATCTTCATAATCTATCTTAGTCCGAGTATTTTTCTCACAGTCTTATACCTTGCATACCAAGAATTATTCTTTGCAAACTCAAAAAATTCCCGTTTATCTTTTCCTCCTTCATACGCAGCAACGATTGCCTCTGCAAATTCATTCGCGTTACTGACCAAATAAACTGGCGCTCCTATATTCCTTGTCTCTTTCAAATCTACTGACACTACAGGCAATCCAGCTGCAAGGTATTCATACAACTTAATAGGATTAACACTATCGTTGAATTTATTCTTCTTTAATGGAATAATGCCGACATCACTGCTCTTAAGATAAGATGGAATTAAAGAGTGCTCGCGCTTGCCTAACATAAAAATATTCCTTACTTCTTTCAAGCAAGATAATCTTTGCTCTTCACTAGGAGCAAGTGAGGTACCTATTATAATAAAGTTATAATTTTGTAGTCTTCTCGCAGTTTCTACTATTAAATCTATATCTGTCCACTTTGCCAAAGCACCAACATAAGCAACTCTGGGGTGAGGTATTTCCCTGAGTTCGTCAGGCTCGTTTAGTCCTCTCTGTCTAAAAAGATTATAGTCGACACCATTAGGTAAGTAAGTTACATTATTACAATAGTGATTTGCATAGCTGTATACATTTCGAGAACTTATAAATGTGAAATCTGATGCTTGCAGAATTTTGGGTTGCATTTTTTTAAGGTAGTTAGGTGCATCCGATAGATTGACACTATCGTCTGTCATTCTGTAGATAAGCTTTTTATAAGATAACTGGCTTGCAAGATATGCCATCCTCAAGTTTCTTATCCATAAAATATCAATCTCATACCAGTTTTTCTTTTTCAGATGTCTTATTAAGTTGGGAAAAGTTAAGTTAATATTATGTTTTGCGGCAAACGCACTATCAAAAATGCTATCTTTTTTGCCGAATGGAAGAAGTGTAAAAGGTGCATACAGACACAAATTTTTTGTTATATTTATACCTCCATTTTTCCATAGAGTGAATTTATGATTAAAGCGTTCTCTCCCCTCAAACTTCCAACTTAAAGGATACCAGTAATTTTGTAGCCACATTACATCATGCCCCTCTTCAATTAGATATCTTGCAAAGTAATGTTCACCAATTTGGAATACTGAATCCCATTCCACTTCGGTTATGAACAAAATTTTCATTGCCATTTCCTGGATAGATGTTTTAGAAAAAGATAAGAAAGGACTATCAGAATTAGTATCACTTCAGTAACCTTCTGATTTTGTTCTTTATCAGTGGTAAATAGTAATACAAACTATTCATTTGTTGATGTGTAGTCAAATATCCGGGGGTAGCTAGTGATTTACTCTTAGCCTTTTTACAAATTATATTTACACACCACTCATTTCCATGAATAAGCCATTGATACCTTGTTGATATATGGATAATCCCAAGGTTTGCACTACTACAACAATTAAAAAGAGACTCCTCCGAGAAAAAATTTACATGCGTCAATGGCTCCGAATAGTGTCTATATTCGCGAAAAGCCCCGAGGGGCACCTCTACATAAAGAAGACCCGATTCTGCCAAATGGTTTATAAGTTCGCCTACCATCTGCACAGGATCTGGAACATGTTCCAGTGTATGACAAAGAAGGATAACATCGAAAAGCACATCTGATTTCAAGTCTGCCAAATTTCTCCCTAAGTATTCAATGCCCTTCGGCAGATCCCACTTCTCATAGTCAAGAATGTAGCACGAATTTTCCCTCTCAATGAAAGGAATGAGATTGTAACCAGAAGCCCCGCCATAGTCTAAAATCCGGAGTGAGTTACTCTCTCTCTCTCTTTCTCTCTCTAATAAGCCGGTTATCAATGAATGAATTCGCTGAGCACGAGCGTCTAAGTTTGTCGGAGGATGTTTATCAAAACGCTTCTTAACAGAACTCAACTCATTAATGGTGTTGTATTTTATCGCCATTTCCTCTCCCGCAAAACGTGGGTTCGTGAAAATGAATCCGCAAGATGTGCAAAGAGTTGAATCAAATGCAACAGGTCTTCTGTCCTTCAAGATTTTCTCAAAGAGAATCCAAAGCCTTACATACTTGAGGTCAGCCAAATTCTCTTTGGTCTCTTCTCCTGGAAAGAAGAATTTGCGTTTTACGAGAATCTTGAGGGTATCACTGCCGCAAATTGGGCACTGGGTCAATCTTATCATGCTTTAAGCTCCCTGCACCTTTTTATCTAATTTATCTAACGATTTTCTCATCCTTCAGAATTTGTTCG
>CAZPNF010000131.1:0-6051 GCA_964587715.1 uncultured bacterium
GGACGCTGACGGCCAACTTATCCTTTCAAAAAGAAAGGCTAATTTTATGAGGCTCTGGGATAAGGTGGTAGACATTTACAACGAAGGCGGAACCATTGAGGGTCAATGTGTCCGAAGAATCAAGGGTGGAATTGTGGTTGATCTCAACGGTGTAGACGCTTTCCTGCCGGGATCCCAAATTGATGTCAAACCTATTAGAGATTTTGATGCACTTATCGGTAAAACTTTTACTTTCAAGATTGTAAAGGTTAACAGGTTAAGAAAAAACATTGTTGTATCCCGGCGGGCTCTACTGGAAGAAAGTATGGTAGAACAAAGAGGAAAAGTTCTGGCCGAACTGGAAAAAGGACAGGTTCGTGAAGGTGTAGTTAAAAATATTACTGATTTTGGCGTTTTTGTCGACTTAGGAGGCGTGGATGGATTACTCCACATTAATGATATGTCCTGGGGTAGAATCAACCATCCCTCAGAAGTGGTCAAATTGGACGAGAAAATAAAAGTAGTGGTCTTGGATTTTAATGACGCCAAGGATCGTATTTCTCTTGGTCTAAAACAACTTCAACCTCACCCCTGGGATGGTATTGAGACCAAATATCCCGAAGGATCCGTGGTAAAGGGCAAAGTGGTTTCTATAGCCGATTACGGAGCCTTTGTCGAGCTGGAGAAAGGTGTTGAAGGACTGATTCACGTATCAGAAATGTCTTGGACACGGCACATTGTTCATCCCTCAAAACTTGTTAATGTCGGAGAAACTGTTGAGGTCAAAATTCTTAATATCGACAAAGAAAAAAAACGTATTTCTCTTGGCCTAAAACAGCTTACGCCTGATCCGTGGGAGGATATAGAAAAAAAATACCCTGTAGGTTCTAAATACAAAAGGCGGGTGAGAAACGTGACCAATTTCGGAGCATTTATAGAAATGGAAGACGGGATAGACGGCCTCATCCACATATCAGATCTTTCATGGACAAAAAAAATCAAGCACCCCAGCGAAGTTTTGAAAAGAGGAGAGGAAATCGAAGTTGTTGTGCTTGACATAAACAAAGCAGAAAGACGCATCTCTCTGGGATACAAACAACTTACAGAAGACCCGTGGCCTGCTTTCGAAGAAGCTTATAAAGTGGATACCATTACTCCGGCTAAGATAGTCCGTTTTGTGGATAAAGGTCTCATTGTTGAGCTTCCTCTGGGTCTTGAAGGATTTGTTTCCCTTTCCCAGATGCCAGAACCCTCAATGGTAAAACTAACTCAGATAACAAAAGTCGGAGATGAACTAACTTTTGTTGTGACTGAATTTGACCGTAACAACAAGCGGGTTGTGCTTTCCAGAAAGAAAGCAATCGATATGGAAAATCAGAAAAAAATCGAAGCAGAAAAAACAGAGATTGAGACCTATATAGAAAAGCAGGAAGCACCACCCACGTTAGCCGAAATAGCTGGAGAAGAATCAAAAGAAGAAAAGAAGGAAGAAAAACCCATAGAGAAAGGGGAAAAAGAGAGCGAAGAATCCTCAGCGGAGAAATCAAAAGCTGACGAAGAAAATAAATCAACAGAAAAACCAAAGGATAAAGAAGAAGATATGCCGGCGGGTAAAACCGAAGAGGAAAAAGCTTAGTCCGCTAATTACAGTTTCTTTCCGTACATTTGGATGTAAATTAAACCAGGCTGAAACAGCAGCAATCATCAGAGATTTTAAGGATCACGGCTATCGTGTTGTTTCACCAGACCAGCCTGCAGATGTGTTCGTTCTCAACACATGTACTGTGACAGAGCGAAGTGATGTTAAGTGCCGCCGTGCAATTCAAAAAGTACTGAAAACAAATCCTGACACTACAGTTCTTGTTGTGGGATGCTACTCTCAGGTTGCACCTGACGAAATAGACCAAATCCATGGAGTGGATTATGTCTTGGGAACTGGAGAGAAACTTAATATATTTGAACACTTCCCGGGCCCTGGCAAACTTTCTCAAAAGAAGCGTTTTATTACACCTTTGGAGCAATTAAAAAAGGCTGTAAGTCGCACAGGAGATTATTTAGGACATACCCGGGCTTTCCTGAAAATACAGGACGGATGCAACTACAGATTCTCTTACTGTATAATTCCGTTTGCCAGGGGAGCGAGTCGAAGCGTTCCTATGAAGGAAGTTGTGAGTCAAGCAAAGATTCTAGTAGAAAAAGGATATCGGGAAATTGTACTTACAGGTGTTCATATCGGTGAATACGGAAAGGATATGGGAAAAGGTTCTCTGTTCCCTGTTCTTTTGCAGCAGCTTGCAGAACTCAAGGGACTCAGCAGAGTACGGTTAAGCTCTCTGGAATCAGAAGATATTACTGATGAACTTTTAGAAGTTATAGCAGAATCAGAGAAAATCTGCCACCACTTTCATATCCCTCTCCAGAGTGGATCTAATAAAATCCTCTCTGCCATGAACAGAAGATACACTGCAGAAATGTTTGTGGGAAAAATCGAGAAAATAACTACCCTATTCAAAAATGTAGGGCTGGGAACGGACGTCATTGTTGGCTTTCCTGGAGAAACAGACACCCTATTTGAAGAAACTTTTCGTCTTGTTGAAAAACTGCCTTTTACATATCTCCATGTCTTTCCTTTTTCACCAAGAAGAGGAACCAGAGCTTACACAATGGCAAATCAGATCGAGCCGAGAATCCGGATGGAAAAAGCAAAAAAACTGAGAACTCTGGGAGCAAAAAAGAAAGAAAACTTTGTACAGAGATGGAATGGCAGGGTAGTAAAGGTGCTCCTTGAAGGCCGAAATTACAAAGGATGGATGAAAGGAGTTACATCTGAATACCTGAGAGTTGAAGTTCCGTATGAAGCTTCTTTAGAAAATCAATTAGTTAATGTGAAGATTGAAAAAAGTGAATCTTCCAGTGCTAAAGGAAAGGTTGTTGCAGTGGGGAAAGATGCAATTTATTAAGAAAACATTTTTCTACAGATTGAAAAGGTGGTTTCCACCCCGAAGGTGGAGACCACCTTACCTTGCGATTTACCAAAATAACACCCACCTATATCCTCTCCTCCAGAGGCGGACAGGCCTCGAGGGAGGAATCCCTCTCCCCCAAAGAAAACACCCTCAGAGAAAATATCGGGATAAAAAAATCCTTAAGATGAGAGCGAGGGCTCTCATCTACCCGCTATTGTTTTGCTAATTTCTGCTTTAATCTATCAAGTCTGTATTTGAAACTATTCTTATAATAAAAACTGGAACCAGGATAAAGTTCCTCAAAAATCTTGATCCGGTCCAACGCACGGTTAACTACGGCAACAGCCTGCTCAAACTCCCTTACCCTGTGTTCATAGTACTTGGCCAACTCTTCGTAAGGAGTAAGCAAATGCGGAGTTGAGTCTATCATATATTTCCAAACTTTAACAGCCAGTTCCCAGCGCCCAAGTCGTTTAAGGGAATAACCCAGGCGGATAAGAGCTTCTTCCCTATCTCTTGGTTCCATATGGTAATTTAAAGCTTCCCTGAAACAGCGAGCTGCCTCATCTAATTGAAACAACTTTTCAAAAGCCTTTCCCAGGCTGATCAGATCCAGGGGTTGAGCCAGACTTCGGCCTGTATCCTGATAAATTTGTCCTGTTATCCCTGCCAGAGCCACCAGACTTAAAATGTCCCATCGGTTGTGGATAAAAACAGGCTCAAGCAATTTTCCATCTCTGGATCTTAGATAATCAAAATAGAGCCCGGGAATCAGATAACCTGGTATGTCTCCCTGACGATTAAAATTTATGATGTGACGCTCTACGCTGGATAAACTGCAATCTGCTATCCTGCGGTGCCAGAGTCTTCGTGCTGCGAAGAGAAGGTCCAAATGCGGAATATCACGAGCAGGGTTTTCCATTCGCGCCAGCATAAATCTGGAAGCAAGAAGGTTGAGATCATACCCCTTACCATTGTAACTTACCAGAGCTTCACAATCCTCAAGTTTTTCTTTTATAAAATGGAGAAATGCATGTTCTTCGTTGTAATCTCGCATGAGAAATTGCTCTATGCGGAATCCTCCCTCACTAAAACTACCCAGACCCACAAGAAAAGGCACAGTTCCTACTCCACCTGTAAGACCAGTGGTTTCTGTATCAATAAAAATAGCCTTTCTAATATTAACGTTTGAAAGTGTTTCATCCTTTCCCACCAACCTGAAGACATTGGGATCAAGCTGCAAAAGAAAATTAAGACTAACCTGCCCGTGCTTCTGGTTCTCTGGATAGATTGTTACTGAACGAAAGCATCTCCCGTAAGAATTAGAAATTTCTTCGCCGTTGACAAACTTACCAATATCCTCGTGTTTTTGACTAACAGCTTTTATCTGTTGAGAAGAAAAATCTGATTCAAAGTGTCTCAGCTTTTCACGAAGATCCATTTCCTTCCTCTTTTGCCCGAATCTCCTCGAGCATCTCAAAAGCATAACGAAGATGGGGTATAGTAATAGACCCACCAACTATCAAAGCAATTGCCAGAGCTTCGTGCAATTCCTCGTCTGTTACCTTTTTCTTAATGCATTGAATAAGGTGGTAAACAATGCACCCGTTACACCTCAGCACAGTAGAAGCAACAAGCCCCAAAAGTTCCTTTGTTTTTTCATCCAGAATTCCTTTGCGGTATACTGCCGAATCCAGACCGAAGAATCTTTTAATATCAAGATTTCCTGAATCGAGAATTTTCCTGTTCATCTTTTCACGATACTCTATGAATTTCTGAAGTTCATCGTCCATCTTTCTACCTTTCATCTAAAATCTGTCAACCTATTCTATTACCGATTTCTCCCATCCACATGATAAGAGAAAACTTCAATTTGTCCATCCTCTCCTATAAGAGTAAAATCTTCATAGAGATTAACTGTTGAGCAGACATGCTTTGGACAAATCAAAACATAATCACCTATCTTAAACCGTTTTTTACCCACCCATTCCAGAACAGTATGTTCCTCATTAAAAAATGCCATCTTGAGTCCCTGCTCGCTGAAAACCTCAACAGGCCCACGGTCAGCTCCCCAGCGCTTGTGTCCAAGGTTTAAAGTGATACGATTTTCTTCTCCAACTTCAATTACCTGAGCAAGAATAAGAGCAGCTATCTCAAATTCTCCTGGCATCAGCTTATCATATTCAGAGTCCCAATATATCCATGTTCCAGGAGATACCTGAATCAATGTATCCCCACTAATTTTGCTAACCAAAATTTCAAAATCAATTCGGAAAGTTGGCGAACCTGCAACAACAATTCGGGGAATTGACACCCCTTTTGCTTCGAAAGAGTAAACCACATTCAGTAAACTATTCATTGCCCGATTTGCTTCACGTGATCGTTCTCTATCATCAATCTGGTGAATGTGCCCGTCATATCCGTGAAGCCCGGCAAACTGGAACCTCGGCCATGTAGACACTTCAGAATATAACTCAAAAACCCTTGCCGGCAGAATACCTGTGCGGTGCATGCCTACATCAACATCAATAAAATAATGCCAGTTCATCTTCATATCTTCAGCAGCCTTGCGCAAAATATCTGCATGAGTCAACGAACCAATCTGAACATAAAATTTGGTCTCTGGATATTGACTCATCAATTCTGCAACATGTTTGGCACCATGAGCAAGCAAAGGGTAGGCAACAAATATTTCTTTTGCATTGGACCGGGCAAGTAAGTCAACTTCATTCAGTGTGGTTTTAAAAGAGGAAATTCCTGCATCAAGCATCATCTTGGTAATTAACGATGATTTATGAGTCTTAACATGGGGGCATAGATGAGAAAAACCAGAACCAGGAACCGTGTATTCCAGGTAGTTTCTCATCCGTTCTATGTTTCTCTCCACACGATCTTGAAAAACCAACAACCTCGGTGTGGGGATTTTTTCGATTTTTTTTATTATATAAGGTCTTTGGCTTTTGATATTAAAGACGGGCATAGCTGTATTCTCCTCACAACTGAGATGGAGATGTGAAGATTTCCTTTTATGTTAAATATAGCTCACCAAAATTATTAAAGCAAGCCCTTAAGAAAAATTTACCTTGACAAATTAAAAATTAAAAAT
>CAZPNF010000132.1:0-6043 GCA_964587715.1 uncultured bacterium
AACTTCCTTGTAGACTTGTCCGATGGCAGTCAGGTTTTTTGAAATTGCAGTGTAAACGTCTCTGTGTTCAACACTGTTTATCCAGAGGAGAGTTCCCCCTGTAAAAAAGAGAATTAATATCAGGCTCAATGAAGATTGTTTAATTTTTTTCATAAGTATAACCCCTTTAAAAATTTCACACTGTTCTTTTTTTAATCTGCAATCGTTCTATTATAGTTAAAGTCTCCTGGAGGATTTCTTGTTCCAGGATTTTAACAGATTTTGTACCGTGCATAAATCGGACACGTTGAGGTTCTTCCCTGGCAATTTCTAAGTAGCCTTCTCTTACCTTTTGATAAAAATTTTTCTGTTCGTTTTCCATTCTGTCAGCATCTTTCAAATCAGTCCGCCTGCGAAGAGATTCTTCCCACGGGATGTCGAGTATATAGGTTCTCCGGGGAACGGTTTTCCCGCATGCCTGCTGATTAAGATATTGTACTAAAGAAGCAGGAAGCAAACGGCCGTACTGCTGGTAAGCCACAGTAGAGTCGGTGAAGCGGTCAGAGATGACTACTTCTCCACGCTCCACAGCAGGGTGGATGATTTCAGCTACTAACTGTGACCGGGCTGCTTCGTAGAGTAGGAGTTCTGTGAGAGGCGCCATTGTGTGGTGGCGCTTGTCCAGCAGTATGTTTCGTATTTCTTCTGAGAGAGGAGAGCTTCCCGGGTCCCTGACTAAAGTAACTGGATATCCTGTGCGGAGGAGTTTTTTATAAAGAATCTCTGCCTGGAGAGACTTGCCAGATCCATCGATTCCTTCAAAGGTGATAAAAAGACCTCTTTCTCCTCCTTGTTTTTTGCCTTTATTATTAAGCAGGGCAGAACCTCTTATATTTTAATCCGAATTAATTTCCACTTACCGCCCCGGAAGCGGCGGTAATTTATGTTACTCTTTAAGATTTCATCTACCATCTGGATTGACCAGATGCCGAGAAGTCCAAAATGGAAGAGAAAAGCTCCAACCCAGTTTGCACCTACCTCCAGAGTCAGAACGGCGAATATATTGACCCACATAATCCACTGAATGTCGCCGGCACCCCTGAGACTTCCAGCAATGACTGTGTTCATGGCTTTTGGAACCTGGACAAGGGCAAAGACAATGAAAAGAAGACGAAAACTGTAGTTGGCTATGATAACGTCTCCTTTCTTGATAAAGAGATGCAGAATAGGACCGGAGAAAACAATCATTAAAATGAGAATAAGAACCCCAAACAGAAAAACAATTCTGTGAGTGATTTTTCCTGTGTGTTCTGCAACAATGCGCTCGTTAGCACCGAGATTTTTGCCCATCTGAGTCATTGCTGCAATGCCAAAGCCCAGATAGAACATGGAGAGGACTCCCTGTATGCGAAGAAAAACCTGGTGTATAGCGAGTTCTCTAATACCCATAAGGGCCACGTATCCTGTGACAATTAACTGACCGGCAGACCAGACCATTTGCTCTACAGTTGTGGGAAGACCCATTTTGAAGAGCTGCTTAAGACTTTTCCATTTAGGTGTGGTTAGCTCTCTAAAAGAGAGGAAGAGTGTGGAGGTACGTCTCCTCAGATAGAACAGGGTTAAGGAAAAACCCAGGGTATGAGCAATGCCCATTGCAAGAGCTGCTCCTCTTACTTCCAGACGCGGAAAGCCAAATAGACCGTAGATGAGGATCGGAGTAAGAATAACATTGGTGATATTTATAGTAAGATTGATGGTCATCGAAAGATGGGTGTCACCCGCGCCCCTGATCATGCTAACGGCCACAAAATTGGTGATAAGAATAGGGGCAAAGAAGGAAAGGAGTTGTAAGTACTGAATTCCCGAATTAATACCGGAAAGGTACGAAGAGGAGAGGGTGCCGAGAATCTCCTGTTCTCTAATAATCTGGAAAATATAAGGAGATCCAAAATACCAGAGTATTGCAATGGGCAAGGAGATGAGAAACCCGGCCATTACAGTTTGGCCAAGGATGTGATTGGCACCCCACCGGTCATTAGATCCCAGATATCTGTTGATAAGAATAATGGCACCCATGACAAAAGTCAGAAGCACTGTGGATGTCACCAGGATAATCTGAAGGGCAAATCCTACTCCCCCTAAGGCGGCTGCACTTAATCTCCCGATGAAAACTGCCTCTATGAGCCACATTACCGGCTGTGATGCCAGATCCAGAGCAGCAGGCAGAGAAGTTTTCAGAATGGAGAAAATGGGAGCTTTGTTGCTCAATCGTAGTACTCCAACCCCAGATGTGTAATAGGTTCTTCTCCGCGGAGGTGTCGCAGTGTATTTTTCAGTTTCATCAACTGGATGAATAGATCATGTTCTGGATAGAGTCCGGGAGCTGTTATTGGACTCTTAAAATAGAAAGAGAGCCATTCCTGGATTCCTTTCATGCCGACCCTTTGTGCAAGGTCCATAAAAAGAACCAGATCTAAAACTAAAGGAGCAGCGAGAATGGAGTCCCGGCAGAGGAAATCTATTTTGATCTGCATGGGATAGCCCATCCAGCCAAATATGTCGATGTTATCCCAGCCTTCTTTGTTGTCTCCGCGCGGGGGGTAGTAATTAATTCTCACCTTGTGGTACAGATCTTTGTAGAGTTCGGGATAGAGTTTAGGTTGAAGAATGTATTCCAGCACAGAAAGCTTTGATTCTTCTTTTGTCTTGAATGACATAGGATCATCAAGTACCTCCCCGTCTCTGTTGCCCAGGATGTTTGTGGAGAACCATCCTTTGATGCCCAGGAGACGTGCTTTAAAACCCGGAGCAAGGATAGTTTTCAGCAACGTCTGGCCGGTTTTGTAATCCTTGCCAGCGATCGGAACGCCCATTTCGTTAGCCAGATCTATTAGTGCAGGAATATCTACAGCGAGGTTGGGAGCTCCCATGATAAATGGAATGCCACTTTTCAGCGCTGCGTATGCATAGATCATGGAACTGGGAATTGCTTCATGGTTGTTTTTTAAGCCTTTTTCAAAACTTTCGATATCCTGATGTACACTTTCTGGCTTGATAAAGATTTCTGTAGAAGCACACCACACCATGAGCATCCTGTCAACTTTTTCTTTGTCTTTGAAGTTCTGGATATCATCCATGAGCTGCCGGGCAAGATCCATTTTTGTTTTGCCTTTTTTGACCCAGGTTCCACTGAGTTTTTTTACGTACTTCTGATCAAAAACAGCTTTCATGGGCTTTATAGATTCCAGTCTGTCTCGAACATTGTTTAGATCGGAATCCTTCAAAACACCTGCTTTCTTTGCAGCAACGTAGCCGTTGTCTTCAAAAATATCCCAGCCGGCAAAGACAAGATCTTCAAGATTGGCTAAAGGTACAAAATTTTTGATCTTAGGAATACGATTTTCCGTGCGTTTTCCTAATCTAATAGTTCCCATCTGGGTTAGTGATCCGTAGGGAAGATAAAATTTTTTAATAATACTTTCAACCCCGGCAATGAATGTAGTTGAAACGGCACCAAGACCCGGGATTAATACGCCCAACTTTCCTCTGGGCTCGCTGATGTGAACGCCTTTCTCTATCAAAGTTTGCCTCCTTAATTTAAATTATTATGTTTTTAAGATCGCACTTTAATAATATTATTGTTCTCATCGACAAGAACAATAATAGGCACAATCTCTTCAGCTTGTTTTTCTTCGACAAAACAGTAGGAGAGAATGATAACTGGATCACCAACAAGTGCTAATCTGGCGATAGCTCCATTCATAATTATCTCACCGCTGTCTCTTTTTCCTTTAATTACATAAGTTTCTGCCCGTGCTCCATTGGAGAGATTAAGAACTTGGACTTTTTCATAGGGAAGGATCCCTGCAGCTTCCATAAGCGTTTCGTCAATGGTGATGCTTCCCTCGTAATTCAAGTCTGCGCCTGTTACCCGAGCACGATGGATTTTTGCCCGAAGCATGTTGCGTAGCATAGAAACTCTCCTTGTTTCAGTCCACTGAAGGTGGACGGGTCTGATTTGATTTTGCTGTTTTTGGGATACGGTTTTTCTTATCTTCTTTCCAGACGTGGATAATCCGTTGAATAGCAGTTACATGCGACATAACAGCAATAATCCAGATGGCACCTACTAAAGCATAAAGATGAATCAAACCGCCAATACCCAATAACAGCAGTCGTTCAGCTCTCTGCAGTATACCTACTTTACACTCAAAACCCAGACCTTCTGCCCTGGCCCGGACATAGCTCACCATAAGTGAGCCGCCCAATCCAATGGCTAAAGCCACTGATGTCAGATACCACCCATGTTTTATAAAATAGAAAGCCATTCCGAAGAAGAATAGTACCTCCGAATACCTGTCCAGTGTAGAGTCGTATAGTGCTCCAAACTTCGTTACTTTTCCACTGTATCTCGCCAGCTTGCCGTCTATTGAATCACACATGCCAGAAAGAAGGACGAAACAGGCTGCTATTCTCAAAGAACCCACAGCCATAAAATAGGCGGCTCCGATTCCTGATAGAAAACTCACTGTCGTGAATGTATTAGGATGGAGATTGAGTTTTGTTGCCAGTCCGATTATTGGATTAAGAGCCGAAAGATAAGCATTCTTTAGCCATTCTGGAATTGGTTTAATCTCTAATATGCTTGTCATCTTTTTTTGAATACCCCTTTATTATTAGGACAAATTCCCCTTTGATTTTTCCTGAAGAAAAAATTTCCAGGATCTCTGAGACTGATCCACGGAGGATTTCCTCAAATTTTTTTGTCAATTCTCTGCATATAACGATTGAGCGATCTCCCAGCATCTCCAGAATGTCTGAAAGAGTCCGCAGCAAACGGTGAGGGGCTTCATAGAGAATAATTGTTCTTGGTTCAGTGCTCAACGAAGTTAATCTTTTTTTTCTCCCCTTTTTTGCAGGAAGAAACCCCTCGAACACAAAGCGATCAGTAGGAAGGCCCGATACACTGAGCCCTGCGATTACCGCTGTTGCTCCAGGAACAGAAACAACGGGGACAGAAGCTTCCAGAGCTCCCTTTACCAGATTGTATGCCGGATCCGAAATGCCGGGTGTTCCAGCATCAGAGACCACGGCTATAGAATTTCCCTTGACCAGTTGATTTAAAAGAAAGGGCAATTTCTTTGTTTTGTTATAGTCGTGGTAACTCTCCAATCGGTTCTTAATACCGAAATGTTTTAATAAAAGTCCTGTGTGCCTGGTGTCCTCTGCTGCTATTATGTCTACCTCCTTTAGTATACGGAGCGCCCGCAGTGTGATGTCTTCCATATTACCGATGGGAGTACTGACAATGTAAAGTGTTTCTTTTTTATCAATCAACAGGTTCCCTTTTCTCCTGGCAGACAATGCCAAGTGTCTCCAGTTCGTTTAAAACCGGTTCATAGATACCCGGAATTACGGGTATGTGAACACCCGTTTCAGAGATTTTTCCCTCGAGAATCAGCTTGCTTGCAATGGCTGCTGGCAGACTGACTGTTCTGGCCATAGAAGAATCACCCCCTGGAATTCCAAAATCGATGAGAGTAGACGTGATTTTTTCTCTTCTGTTTTTTTCTGGATACTCTGCCAGAAAATCGTGATGCAGAATAATCATGTCCCTTTCTCCCTCTTTATACTGCAGCTTTTCCAAGAGCTTTGCAGCCAGTATATCTAAGGGTGTTTTCTGTCCTGAAGGAAGAGGATCATCTCCCAGAAGGCCGAGCCACTCAAAGCGTTTCATAATATCCGAATCAGGAGCTATATTTAGATAGGTAGATAGAGCTTTCTTAATATCTGCATCAGGTTCAGCATTTATGAGTTTTCCAATAAATTCTTTAAATGTTAGACCCTCTAAGTCATTTCTTTCTTCAAGGTCGAGAAGACCAAGGTCAACCATCTTTTTCCACGTGTCGCACCAGCCAGGATAGCGGAGTGTACCTCGATACATGGTGGAAATGCCATGTAAGCCGTAAAGGTCAATGTAGGGGAGAGAGTTTCGGTTGGGGTAAGCTTCCAATGTTCCGAGGGTTTCATTTTCAACGTTCCAGTGATGGGCAAAGAGATTTGT
>CAZPNF010000133.1:0-6043 GCA_964587715.1 uncultured bacterium
GATTACTGGTATGGTTTTTGGCCTTTTAATTGAATTGCCGATAAAACCGAAGCCAGCGGAGACGAAATAATTTTTTTAACTAGACTTTTGTAAATTCTCATTTGTACGATCAAAATAACAAATATCAAAATTCAAATGACAAATAAATGCCAAAATCCAAAAGTTCAGTTTTTAACATAGATTAATGGGAGGTATTTTGGCTTTTTCAGTCCGTCCGGTTGAGACCAGGAAGGATCTCAAAGCTTTTATTAAATTACCCTATTGGATCTATCGTGATGATAAAAACTGGGTTCCTCCTTTATTGACAGAGGAGAAGAAAAAATTTTCTGAAAAAAATCCGTCACTTTTCCATTGCGATTATCAGTATTTCTTGCTTTTTCAGGATGGAAAAGCTGTGGGAAGAATTGTTGTTTTTGTACATCGTCAGGCTGTGGAGCACTGGAAAGAACCAGCAGGATCGTTTGGCTGCTACGAATGTATTGACAATATCGAAGCTTCAAAACTTCTTTTAGATGCAGCCCGGGAATGGCTTAAAGATCAGGGAATGACCTGCATGAGAGGGCCGTGGGATTTTGACACAAAAGAATATGGGTTTGTTGTCAAAGGATTTGATCTGCAGCCAATGGTTATGGCTTCCTATAATCCACAGTACTATAATACTCAGATGGAAACATGCGGCATGAAAAAAGTGAAGGATCTTTTGGCTTATCATCTTGACTGCAGACAGGGATACAATTTACCAGAACGTTTCCTCAAATTAACAGATCGTATTGCTGAGAAATATGGAGTGAAGGTTCGTTCGCTGAACATGAAGCAGTTGGAGAGAGATGTCAAAATCATCGTGGATGTTGCCAATGAATCAACAGCCCCCAATTGGGGATATGTACCAGTTACTGATGAAGAAGCACATGCTATTGCTAAATCTATGAAACCAATTGTCGATCCTGATATTGTGATGATCGCTGAAGTTGATGACAAACCTGTGGGTTATCTCATCGTTTTACCCGATGTTAATACCGTCATTAAGGATTTGAACGGCAGACTCTTACCCTTCGGTTTTTTGAAATTTCTTTTTGGCCTAAAAAAGATTCGTCAGTATCGTGTCTGGGCTCTGGGAGTTGTCCCTGAGTATCAGCGCAAGGCAGTTGATACGCTTTTTTACAGAAGGCTTTACGATGTTCTCTATCCCACCGGACCTACTCTGGTTGAAGCGAATTACGTTTTAGAAGACAACATGGCTATGAGCAATCCTATTCTCAAATTGGGATTCAAAGAGGCTAAGAGGTATCGGGTGTATGAGATGGGGATTTGAAGGGTGGGGGAGGGGAAGATTGTATAATAGTCGAACTGGTTTAGAGACATTCGCAATCGGCAAATTCGATTAACAGACGAAGGACGAGAGAGGAATGGAAAAGTGAGAAGACAAAAAGAAATAGAAGAAACATTGAAAAGATATAAACCTTTACTCAGGGAGAGATTTAAGGTCAAGGGAATAGGGATTTTTGGCTCTTACGTCCGCGGAGAGCAGTCTGAAAAAAGCGATGTAGATATTCTGGTGGAGTTTTATGCCCCTATTGGATGGGAATTCATTGATCTTAAAGAATTTTTGGAGGAGATTTTAGGAAAAAAAGTAGACTTAGTCACAGTGAAAGCCCTAAAACCACAGCTAAGGGATAAAATTTTGAAAGAGGTAGCTTTTGCATGAAAAAAAGATCTTACAAGATGTTTATAGAGGATGTATTGGAGAGTATGAATAAGATTGAACATTTCATCAAAGGTTTGGCCTATGAAAAATTTGCGGAAGATGAAATGGCAGTGGATGCTGTTGTAAGAAATCTTGAAATTATTGGGGAAGCGACGAAAAATATACCGAAGGAGATCGATGAGGAGAAAGAGTTATAGCGACGGCAGGCTTTTACCGTTTGGTTTTTTTGAAATTTCTCTTTGGATACGCTTTTTTACAGAAGGCTTTACGATGTTCTCTATCCCACCGGACCTACTCTGGTTGAAGCGAATTACGTTTTAGAAGACAACATGGCCATGAGTAATCCCATTCTCAAATTGGGGTTTAAGGAAGCCAAGAGGTATCGGGTGTATGAGGTGAGTGTTTGAGAGGTAGGGAGAGGGGTGGTTTAAAGCTTAGATCGGTAGATGCTGGTAAGAACGGAAGGACAGCTATAGGGGTGTATATCCGACAGTGTCAGATATAAACGAGTTATCTGCTCATTGCGGGCAAGAAAAGGAGGAATAAAAATGGCACGAGACTTATTTTGCCCTCATTGTGGGGCGTATGTAGGTAATTGTGGACATGTACCAGGAGGTCTCACTGGTCCTGCGACCTTATCTGGAACGTGTGGAAAGTGTGAACGAGAGTACTCAGTGACATGTAATGGCGATTGCCTCAAGGAATATAAAGATAACGATAATTACGATGTTAATATATCTGCTCCAACACCACATGTCCCACCAAATATTTCGAAAGGGAAAAAAGAATGTCCAACATGCGGAGGTACAGGCAAAATACTGAAAACGTGTCCTAGGTGTAATGGAACAGGTGAAATTGAAGAAACGACAACAAAGGAATGTTCAAGATGTGGGGGTTCAGGCCAGATATTAGGAAAATGTGCTATGTGTAACGGCACAGGGATGAGTAATACTGGAAATGTCTGTCAAGGTTGTGGTGGAACTGGCAATGTCTATAAATTTTGTCCTGTCTGTAACGGTTCAGGAAAAATAGAAGAAACAATTAAAAAGGATTGTCCAAAATGTTATTGCCAAGGACAGATAGTGGAGGCATGTCCTACTTGTCATGGTTTAGGAGAAATATAATAAAATATCAGTAGTGTCCTGTTGTTTTAAAAAGTATCGGTACTATCTTTAATAATTTAAATAACTTATTTTGCTACAAAAATTTTTTCTAGTTGAGCTGGATTTATAAAAATATTGATTATTTTTATTAGACTTATAAACTGAAAATTATATCAACCGGACACTACTGATAAAATATATGTATGAGAAAGAGTTATCTTATAAAAGTCATAAGTTAGTTATGTATCCGCAACGGCAGATAACAGCGGATAAAAGGAAAATCAAAGATTTCCCCAAATCGCCTTCTGCAACTTCTTTTATCCGCAAACCGTTAGGCGACATTGCAGGAGAGATAATATGAAAGCAAATTGGAGAGACCATATTGTAAGCACTCCAGATGTGCTGCGGGGGAAATCACGGATTAAGGGAACCAGAATTCCAGTCAGCCTTATCCTTGGATATTTAGCAGCGGGTAACAGGCCTAAGAAAATTATAAAGGAATTCCCAGATCTTACAGAAGAGCAAATCACCGCTTGTCTGGATTATGCCCGTGAGTTATCAGAATTCGAGGTTGCTGCTTTATGACTTTAAGATTCTTTGCAGACCACTGCATTTCTAATTTCATAATCCAAACGCTCCGAGACGCAGGCCATGAAGTTTTTCGTCTACGAGATTACATTCCAGCAGATTCACCTGATTTAGTAGTCATTTCAAAAGTACAGGAACTTGACTCTATTCTAATTTCCTTGAATGGAGATTTTTATCTACCCATAATGATATGGGACATTATGTGGGAAAGTTGTTTTTAGTAGAAGTGCATAGGATTCGAGTCCGAGAATAGAGATAATACTGCAACGGCGCTTAACACAGTGTTTGTGGCTTCGTTTCACTCCGCCCAAATCGTCTTCGGCGACTTCAGATACACTCGGACCGTTATCTGCCATTGCTAATAAAGGAGAGATTTGTCATGAAACAGTTTAAAATCATTGTGGAAAAGCATCCCGATGGTTATGTAGCATATCCATTGGGGCTCAAAGGGGTTGTGGTTGGACAAGGAGATACATACGAAGAAGCTCTATCTGACGTAAAATCAGCGATTCGTTTCCATATTGAGACCTTTGGAAATGAAGTAATGGAGGTAGAGCCGCGAATTTAGGATTACAAGAGGTGAGTTTTTAAAAACTTATAGGAATGAACATGTTGTCGAAGATAAAAATATCAGGCCTTTTTTTATTTATCATGTTTCTGCTTGTTTTTCTGAGTTGCGACGTTTTTGATTCTCCAGAAAAGGAACTAAAACCAATAGAAGGCAATATTATATTTAGTGTAAAAGAAGGTTATGAGAATTATGACTCAATTAGTGAGCCAGGCATAATGCTATCAATGGCTACAGAAAAGATATATGGTTGCTACAATTGGTCTATAATTTCTAAAATAATGGTGCAGGGCAATAAAGTTTTAATTGATTTGTTAGGTGTATATGTTCCTGAAATTTGTCTTACTGCTCTGGGACCTGCAATATCTACATCGTTCTTAGATATTTCTAATGGAAAATATCTACTCTATTTTTCCTCTAAGAATATTATAGATAGGTATGTTCTTACCGTCACCGACTCTTCTATTAAAATCACTGAAGATGTATCGCAATTTACCAAGCCTAAGTTTGAGCTATTCTGGCGTTATCCACCCAGTTCATTTGCTTATCTATGTGGAACAACTACTGAAACTTCTTGGATATGCGAGGATTTTCTGGACACTTTATTAAGTGAAATTAATCTCAAAGAATTTCAATTTCCTGATTCTGGTGAAATCGCCTATTCTCGTTCAAGTATGGGATATTATTATGATATGCCTGCTAAATATTTCTTTTATGAGAATGAAAAAGATTTTGATAAAGCAGGTGAAATTTTGAAATCATATACCCAAAATGTAATAATACAGTATTCAGGTATTGGAATTTCATTGATAAGTTGGAAGAATAAAAAATATCTTTCTTGGCTATTTGATAATTAAGAATTGAAAGGTGGGCTGTGAGTAGATGCCAGATCGATGGCAAGATTCCCGGAAAGATTCTGGTAAAAATGAATGAGAAAAAATATCTCTACAATCCAGAAAAACATTTGCTTCAACTGAGCAGCGAATCTATTCCTAAACTCTCAATGTACGAGGCACCGGTTCAAATTTATCTTCTGCCTCTGGGATCAGAGTCAGGTAAAAAAAAGGATACTCTCTGAGTCTGGCGAGGGATGACTGGTCAGGTTATCTATCTTGGGGCTACTGCACTTGGGTTGGGTACTGTAACTGTCTGGGGCATTTGTCCAGTAATCTTTCTTTTATTGAAAAAATAAGGTAAATAAAATGAAACTATCTTTGGTATTTTTGTGTTTATTCTTAGAGGGTTGTTTTATGACATTGTCGGCTCAAACCAGTAAAATTAAATTGCCCGATCCAGTAACCAGAGGGAAGGTTTCTTTAGAAGAGACATTATCAAAACGGAAATCTGTCCGAACGTATACTAAAGATCCTCTGAGCAAGAAAGAAATTTCCCAATTGTTGTGGGCAGCACAGGGGATTACACATGAAGGAGAAAAGCGCACTGCTCCTTCTGCAGGAGCAACCTATCCGTTGGAGATATATGTGGTTGTTAACAGAGTAGAAGGATTAAAACCAGGCATCTATCATTACCTTCCTTCTGACCACACTCTGGAACTCAAGAAATCTGGTAAATTTGGGAAAGAGCTTGCGCATGCAGCACTCGATCAGGAAATGATAGAAAAAGCCGCTGCAGATATTGTAATAACAGCTCTCTATCAACGGACTACTTCCAGATATGGGGATCGGGGCAGGCGTTACGTTCACATGGAAGTGGGTCATGTCGGACAGAATATCTATCTACAGGCTGAGGCTCTTGGATTGGGAACAGTGGCTGTGGGTGCTTTTTATGATGAGAGAGTCAAAAGACTTATGGGTATAGATGAGGAGGTCCTTTACATAATGCCTATAGGTAAAAAAAATAGTCTTTCTGGAGGGTAAGAGAAATGTTAGAAAAAAATGTAATTTCGAGACGTAAGTTTCTTCAAACCTCTGCTGCTGTGACAGCAGGTGTTTCGTTAGTTCCAATAGCAGGATTTCCCAGATCCAGTGGAAGGCTCTCCCGAAAGGAAGCCAGGTATTATAAAAAGTTACCTGACAGGAGAGTCCAATGTGAACTATGTCCCTGGCACTGTGTGGTGGG
>CAZPNF010000134.1:0-6037 GCA_964587715.1 uncultured bacterium
CCAGCAAGTTTTTTGTTCCGCCTACATTTACATCCCAGAAAGTTTTTTTGGGAATTCCTTCTTCCCTATAAACAGCTGCAATGTGATAAACAATGTCTGTATCGCTAACTGCTGGGATGAGACTTTCCTTATCCGCTAAATCTCCAGTGATAACCTCCACCCCTGATTTTTGCAGACCACTTATATCTGAACCGGAACGAGCAACTGTGCGAACAGTGTACCCCATCCCAGCAAGACGACGGCAGAGATATCCACCTGTAAATCCTGTACCACCTGTAACCAGTACTTTCATCGTATTAAAATCCTTTAATTAAATCTTCTCCCCGTAGAGACGCATAATCATGCGTCTCTACATTGAAGCATAAATAGCTTTCACCTCATCTGTTTCTTCTTTTATTCTTTTTCTATCCCAGCCGAGTTCTTTTCCCATAATAAGAGCACAGATTTCCAGAGCCTTATCGGATGGAGGAGCAGCTGAACCAAAATCCGTGCGTCTTAAAACAACATCTGAGACTTTTTGTGCCATTTCTTCTCGTACGGCATGAACAACCTCGGCTTTCAAAATTTGTGAAGAACCAGGAAGCACCTCTCCATAATCAGGATTCTTTTCTCTGTATTCCAGAATGAGCTGATACTCTGATCCATAATTGTAAATAATATGATGCATAATGCTGCTATTCAGTCCCTCTGGAATTTTCTTTTTTGCCTCTGAAAAGAAATCATTAAACCTTCTTATCTCTCCTCCAATTAAAACCTTTTCGTGAGAGGTTGATCCGGGATTCCTTCTGCCTAATTTTTTAAACACAAAATCCACTGCT
This sequence comes from uncultured bacterium, assembly GCA_964587715.1. Lineage (GTDB taxonomy): Bacteria > Zhuqueibacterota > QNDG01 > QNDG01 > DSAB01 > CAYYPT01. The sequence continues at coordinate 819 of CAZPNF010000134.1, forward strand.
CTCTCAGCTACATCTCTGGCTGTTGTGTATTTAACACCAAAAACACTGACCAAACCATCTACTCCGTCCTCGGAAGCATGGTCATAAATTCTGTAGTGCTTTGTAAGTTCTACCTCACCTGTTTTGCTGTTAAGACCATCCATGGGAAGAAAACCCTTGTGAAAGAACGAAACATCTTCACGTTGTATGGAATAACCAGGAAATGCACTGTTCACCTCTGTCAAAAAATCCTGTATTTCTTTTTCTGTAACATGCATATTGTCTGGATTCCCTGAATAAGGGAGATGATACGTTCCGACAATTGTGGAGTTCCGCCAGGGAGTAGCAAATAAGACTCTTGTCCCTCTGTAAATTTTTCCATCAGGGCGTTTAAACTCAAACCGGCCTGTAACACCAGCAGCATATTCTGAAACCAGCTTACGATTAATAATAAGATTCATTGCTGTAGAAAGAAGAAATCTCTGTTTTGGTGGAGAATTTTTCAATCGGCTCAGGAGATTATCTACCCAACCTCCACAAGTGTTCAGCACAATCTTTGCCTGTATTTCCATCTCCTCACCTGTGAGGAGATCTTTGGCTCTGACTCCTCTTACCTGGTGATCAGTCATAATAAAATCTGTTGCTTTAACATAGTTAGCCACTTTCGCACCCGCCTCATAAGCAGAAAGAACAAAGGAAAAAAGCAAGCGTTCTGAATTAAACATCTGTGCATCGTACCAGACTGCACCTCCATTGAGATCGGTTTTCTCAAAACCAGGTAAAAGACGCAGACATTCATCCCTTGAAACAATTCTGCCCCGGGGAATTTTCTTTTCCGGATCATCCAGTCTGTTCCTATCAAAACTTATCAGATCATTCATCCACATTCCAACCCGCATTACCTCTTTCCCTTTCATCAAATGACCATAGGTAGGTAAAACACAGGGAAGTGGATGAACCAGATGCGGTGCAATCTTCATGAGAATTCTTCGTTCACGGATAGATTCCCGCATACGTTTTACATCCAGCTGCTGAAGATAACGAAGTCCACCATGAACTATTTTCAGGCTGTTAGAAGAAGTGGCACCCCCAAAATCACCCTTGTCTATCAAAGCAACTGAAAGTCCACGCAGTGTTGCATCCCAGGCAGCCGCTGCTCCATAAATGCCACCACCTACAATTAAAAGATCGTAAGTCTGGTTTGATAATTCGTTCAAATCTCTTTTCACTTAAAAACCTCTCATTTTTTCGCAAATGCCATAATGTGCCAGCCCCACCTCCTGACAAGGAATCGGGGAATTAAATTGAATGTCCCAACAAAAAATGTATTGTATAAAAATCCTTTAACTCCATGATGGAGTCTTGACTTTACAGGAAAACGTTCAGGTATAATTTTAACACTCGAGAAAGCCGAAAGCATCTTCTTAAATTCACTGATTGTATATTTCTTCAGCACTGGTGCATCTTCGTGCTCAAGTTCAACCTTAAAAAACTTTGACATAACGTTAAGCCAGCCTTTACGATTGTAAAGCATGGCTATAAATTCACCGCCTGGTTTTAAAACACGATACGTCTCACTTATCATTTTCTCAGCATCAGCAGTGTACTGGAGAACACCGTGAGCATAAACAGCATCAAAGAAATTATCAGGGAACTCAAGAGTTTCTCCATTCATAACCCGAAGATCGCAGCTTAGATTGTGAAATTCAAAATTCTTTTTTGCAAGATCGATGGCTGTCCTGGATAGATCAACTCCGGTGACAACGGCTCTACCCTGGGCAAACCGAACAAGATCTGTTCCAACACCGCAACCGATTTCCAGAAGGTGTTTCCCCTTATAAGCTAAAAAATCAACAACTCCAAGAAGATAACGAAGCTTATCAAAACGATACTCCTCCAGATCATCGAAGAATCCTTTCGTCCCCACAGGATGTTTGACAATTTCCAGATCGTGAATCCTCTCATTCCAGTAGTTCTGAATTTGAGAAATTAATGTTTTAGAATCTTGTTCCATTATTTTTCACCTTCATAACAATTGTATTTTTTAGCTAAAAACTGTTTAAATTTTGCATTCATTTTGATTTTTCCCTTTTGATTTTTACATTTGTCACCTGCTACTTATTTGATTGCCATAGAAAAAGAAAAGTACGCATTAATCGGATGAACCTTTTAGTGCTTATTTCCCGCTTCCGTACAACTCATACCACTGCTCAAAGACCATTAAAGCCCAGAGTTTGTGACTGTGGTTTTCCACCCCCCTGAGGTGCTCATCCACGAGCTTCGATACATAATCAGAGTTAAAGAAACCCTGCTTTTCTATTCGACTTTTATCAAGAAGATCTAGCATCATTGATCTGAGTTCACCCCGGATCCAATTCTTAATAGGAATGCTGAATCCCTGCTTATCACGATGCTGCACCTCAGGCGGAAGATAATTCCAGAAAGTCTTTTTCAAAAGCCTTTTAGTATCAAAATTCTTCATCTTTAAATGAGGCGGAAGACTGAAAGCAAATTCTACTACTCTATGATCAAGGTATGGTACTCTTGCTTCAAGCGATGCTGCCATGGACATTCGATCAACTTTTACTAAAATATCATCTACTAAGTATGTATTTACATCAATATAACCCATGCGTGTTACATCATCCATATCTTTTACAAACTGACTATGATAGTAAATAAAATCGTATGGATTCTGATCCTGGATTTCATTCAGTACATCATCCGAAAAAAGCTTATTTCTCTCCCACTCTTGAAGAAACACCATCCACCTGGCGTGGTAAAGGGACTTGGGCAGACGCGTCCCCTCAATAAAACGCTTAAAGCTGTTGATGGCACCTTTCTTTTTATCAGTTGGGGGTAACAGTCGAGCCAGCGTACCAAAGCCCCATTTCTTAAATGCCTTAGGGAGCCAATGATAAAACCGTCTGTCAAAATAGTGAGCACGATAAGTATCGTAACCGGCAAAAAGCTCGTCTCCACCGTCACCCGATAGAGTTACTGTTACAAAATCTCTTGCCATCTTTGAAACAAGGTAGGTTGGAAAGATAGAAAAATCTCCAAAGGGTTCGTCAAATTGTTTAATTAATTTTTCTGTGAGATCCAGTGCCTTTGCTTCTATAGTGAATTCATGATAATCTGTATTGTACTTCTCAGCAACTGCTCTGGCATACTTCAACTCGTTATAAGAGGATTCTTTAAAACCTATGGAAAACGTTTTCACCGGTTCATCCGTCAATCCTGCCATCAGTGCAACAACAATCGAAGAATCAATTCCACCGGATAAAAAAACACCGAGAGGAACATCCGAGACAAGTCTCAGCTTGACAGAATTTTCTAAAAGTTCCAGCAGTCTTTCACTTGCCTCTTTTTCTCCCCACTCCTTCCTTTCAGGGATTAATTTCCAGTAGGGCTGTATTTCAATCTTCCCCTGCTGCCATGTCAACCAGTGTCCGGGTTCTAACTTTCTTATTTCCTTGAATATCGATCGCGGTGAAGGTATGTATTCAAATGTTAAGTAATTATTTAAAGCAACAGGGTCTATGCTTTTCTTTATTCCGGGACACCGGAGAATAGCTTTTATTTCAGAGCCAAAGACAATTTTTTCTTCATCACAGTAATAGTAAAGCGGTTTTATACCAAGCCGATCTCTTGCAAGAACAAGCTTTTTATTCTTCTCATCCCAGATGGCAAATCCAAACATCCCGTTTAATCTACTGCAGACTTCTTCTCCCCAGACTTCGTATCCATGAACGATCGACTCAGTATCACTAACTGTCTTAAATCTGTGGCCCAACTTTTCTAAATCGTCTCGCAGTTCTTTATAATTATAAATTTCGCCGTTAAGCAGAATCCAGACTGTCTCATTCTCATTGGAGAGAGGTTGATGCCCTGTAGCAAGATCAATTATCGAAAGCCGGCGCATGCCAAGACCAGCAGGCCCCAACACTCTATATCCTTCATCGTCAGGCCCGCGATGAACAATTGTATCACACATTCGTTTCAGTACGGCTGGATCAGACTTCCTCTGGTTATCTTTATAGATCACCCCGCAAATTCCGCACATTCTATGCCTCTCTCCCAACAGTTTGTCTGATAACTCTTCCGAGTTTATCAAGATAAACAGAATAACTGTATTTTTCCGCTGCCATTTCTCTGGCTTTTTCCCCTATATCCTCTGCCAGATTTTTATCATCCAGAACCAGCAGGATACCCTGAGCAAAATCTTCAGGTGTGGGCTTGGTAAGCACAGCAACCCCATCATTCAACACCTGAGTGTGTGTTAAGAGCCTGGTGGCAACTATAGGCAATCCAGACCGAAGATAGGAATAAATTTTAAGAGGAGTATTGGTACCCGCTGTTCTCGGGGAAAGTAAAACATCAGCACATCTGACATAACTGGCAACCTGCGAAGGGGGAACCTGCCCTGTAAAAATAAAATATTTTTCGAGTCTGTTCTTTTTAACCATCCCCCGATAGAATGAAACTTGATCTGGATGACCTCCTACCATAAGAAATACTACCTGCCGAATCTTCGAGACAACCTTTACCGCACTTTGAATCAATAGATCCAGTCCTTGATAAGGTTCAAAAGTCCCAGCATATAGAAACACCTTTTTGTCTCCAAGATTTAAACTCCTCCGTATCTCCATTAAACGATCCTCATACCCAAATATCATATCGTAATCAACAACATTTTCTATCAATGTTGACTCTTTCTCGGGGTAGAGTTTCTTCACATAATCGTGGAGAGCAGGACAGATAGTTATAACACCACTGGAGTATTTCAGCACCCATTTCTCAAGCCCCTCAAAAATTTTCAGAAGAACTTGAGAATTTGAAAACTGAAAATTCTTCAACTGCTGGGGCAAGCTTGAATGCATATCATATACATGCGGAATCCTGAAAATCCGTGAAAGTGTTGCGCCCCAAAAACCTGCTTCTTCATGAGTGTGTAATAGATCATAGCGTCTTTGCAATAACATTTTTATTGTTTCCAAAAAAAGAAAAAAATCCAGCGGAATCTTTGCCAGAGACGGCCCGATTTTTATCTTTCTTATACCAGGAATTCTGGGAATTCTTACTATTCTCACACCGGGGAATACCACATCCCTACCTATGAAATAGGTCACTAAATCAACTCGGTGACCCATATCAGAAAGAGCCTTCAAACGAGCCACCACACTAAACGGTGTTCCTCTCGGCTCAAAAATAGGCTCTGGTGCTACCATTAAAATTTT
>CAZPNF010000135.1:0-6035 GCA_964587715.1 uncultured bacterium
CCTTCAAAGGTTTCGCCCTTTGTAGCAAGCATCTCAGCAGTAAAATAGGCGACACCAAACCCTGTGGCTTCAGGACGAACGAGGGACCCCCCCCAATTGACACCTTTACCGGTCAATACACCTGTAAATTCAGTTTTCAACCGTTTGTACTGACCAAACAGGAATCCTATCTCCCTTCCACCGACGCCGATATCACCGGCAGGAACATCTGTATTTGGTCCGATGTAACGGAAAAGCTCAGTCATAAAACTCTGGCAAAAACGCATGACCTCATTATCGCTCTTACCCTTAGGATTAAAATCAGAACCACCTTTTGAACCCCCCATTGGAAGAGTCGTCAAACTGTTCTTGAAAACCTGCTCAAAAGCTAAGAACTTGAGAATGCCGAGATTGACCGACGGATGAAAGCGCAGTCCACCTTTGTAGGGACCAATGGCACTATTCATCTGAATTCGGAAACCACGGTTTACCTGAACGTTACCCTCGTCGTCAAACCAGGGAACACGGAACATGACGACTCTTTCAGGCTCGGTAATCCGTTCAAGAATTTTGGCTTTGCGATACTCTGGATGCTTATCAAGAACTAATGATAAGGATTCCAAAACTTCCTCAACTGCCTGATGAAATTCTGGCTCAGCAGGGTTCTTAGCTTTAACTTCTGCCATCAGTTCTTTTACATAATCAGACATCGATACCTCCTTTGTTTTAACATTTTTAATTTATTTAGCATATTGGAAAAGACAAGTTTTTTTACTACAACTTGCAATCTAGAATTTCTCTGCTTCATCAATAAGCATAATTGGAATATCATCCTTTATGTCGTACTTCAAACGACATGCATGACATATCAATTTATTATTCTCTCTGTCATACTCCAGATTCCCTTTACACCTGGGACACGCTAAAATGTCCAATAGTTCTTGATTCAACATAGCTTCCTCCTTTTGGTATTTTTATCATATCCCTATGGCCTCTGAACATTCTGAAAGATTGACAATAACTCTTGAGATGCTCTTCTTGGCTTCCCGGATTTGTCCATAAAACAATGCACTGTGTATCCTTCGACTCTCACAGTTTCATCCTTTTCTCCTTGAACTTTGTACTCTAAACGAATCGTTGATCGTGAGACCTCACCTAAAACAGTTTTCACACGAATCAACTCATCGTATTTCACCGGTTTACGATAACGACAATGGGCTTCAATAACTGGCATATAAATTCCAGACTGCTCGAGCTCTTTGTAAACTATTCCCATATCACGGAGCATTTCCGTCCTGGCTGCTTCGAACCATTCCAAATACCGAGCGTGATAAACCACACCCATCTGGTCAATATCTGCATATCTTACTCGAACAAAATAAGTATGCATAAATCTTTTCACAGGACTACTCCTTAAAAAATCCCATCCTGCCGTATTTCTCCAGTCGGTTTTTAATCAATTCATCACCACTGTAAGAACTGAGTTCGTTCAGGTGAGCAACAATTCGTTCTTTAACAATTTTAGAAGCGCCATCTACATCTCTATGAGCCCCACCAATGGGTTCAGGAATTATCTCGTCTATAACTCCCAGCTTGATGAGATCGCCTGCGGTAAGCTTAAGAGCTTCGGCTGCAGCACTGGCTTTAGCACTATCCCGCCAGAGAATGGCAGCGCAGCCTTCAGGTGAGATCACAGAGTACCAGCCGTTCTCCATCATAAGCGCCCTGTCCCCCACTCCAATCCCAAGTGCACCTCCGGAGGCACCTTCGCCAATTATAACGATAAGTATTGGTATTGGCATGTGAGACATTTCAAAAAGATTTCTGGCAATAGCCTCTCCCTGTCCCCTCTCCTCTGCACCAAGACCAGGATAGGCACCTGGTGTATCAATAAAAACAATCACAGGACGATTGAATTTAACTGCCATTTTCATCAAGCGGAGCGCTTTTCTGTAGCCCTCAGGATTCATCATTCCGAAATTCCGATAGAGCTTTTCCTTTGTGGTTCTCCCTTTTTGCTGCCCCATCACCATCACAGCACGCCCGTCCAGCTTTGCCAATCCGCCAACCAATGCCGGATCATCAGCAAAAGCTCGATCTCCATGGAGTTCTACAAAATCGGTGAAGATTCTCTCCACGTAATCGAGAGTGTAAGGCCTATCAGGATGTCTGGCCAACTGAACCCTCTGCCACCGGGTAAGCTTAGAATAAGTTTCTTCCATCAATTTCTTAAGACGAGATTCCAGCCGTTTAATTTCATCGGAGAGTTCGACGTTCTCTTCAGCAGCATAGGTTTTCATCTCGGCAATTTTCTTTTCCAATTCGACTATCGGTCTTTCAAATTCGAGTATAAAACCAGCCATCAATATTTCTCCTGTATAAAATAAATCCTCTGTTATTATTTAATCTCATAATCTAGCGAAGCTTCGCCTCAAACCGACGAGAAGTACACAAATGATTTTTTTGTGTAATTAAAGTCTGGAGATTAAACATCAAAAATCAAATATTAAAATTACATATCAAAATGTAAAGTAGTTATGATTAATTTTACATTTTTCATTGTCATTTTGATTTTTGATATTTAATCTTTGATTTCTCTTATGTGCATGTAGTGGGTGATATTGCTGTGAAGAAAAGGCGCTTTTTCTTTTATCATATTTTTGTATTTATCTTTGCACAATTAGCCTGGCTTTCGGTGCTGGGGCTCTGGATTTACTGGTATGTTTCCAACTATATTTTTCTTAATAAAGTGGGGGAGAAATTCTCTTTTCAAATTACTTCTAAGGCCAACCATGTTAGTATATTAGTCGGGGGACTTGTTTTGTTAGTTGCTATTTCTGTTGGGATGTTCTTAATTTTTAGACGATTAACTATACAATTGAAATTGACTGCTCTTTATGATAATTTTATTGCAAATGTAACCCACGAGTTAAAATCGCCTTTAGCTTCAATTCAACTGTACCTGGAAACCATGGATGCACGTGAGGTGCCGTGGTTCAAGCAAAAAGAGTTTATTGCTTTAATGTTAAAGGATGCCAGTCGTCTCGATAAGTTAATCAATTCTATTCTGGTAATCCCCGGGCTTGAGCAGAAAAAAATAGCTTATGATTATCATGTCTATTCGACAGAGTCGTTAGTACGTTCGATAGTTGGCGAAGCTGTAGAGCAATTTAAACTTCCAAAAAAGGCAGTCAAGATTGAAGGCAGCGCACCGTGTCAATGTGTTGTTGACAAAAATGCGCTTAAAATCGTATTTGATAATCTTATTGATAACTCTATCAAATACACAACAAAACCTGTCCAGATTACAGTGAGTTTGAAATGTACCTCAAAAGCGATTCTAATTGAATTTTGTGATCAAGGAATAGGTATTTCTTCCAAAGAGCAGAAAAAGATATTTAATAAGTTTCACCGCATTTATCATTCAGGCGTTCCCAGTGTAAAGGGAACAGGACTGGGACTCTACTGGGTGAAAGAAATTATCAAATACCACAGCGGCAAAGTCGAAGTGTTTAGCAAAGGAAATGGAACGGGAACTACCTTCAGGATTAAACTGCCGATTTATCAGGTTTCAAAAAAGCGGCGTCTAAATAATTTGCTAAAAATTAGCCAAAAACTAAAAAAGCAACAGGATCTGAACAATGGCTAACGAAAATTATGAGGGAAGTAAAATCTTGCTGGTAGAGGATGAGGAAACACTGGCCATCGGCCTGAGATACAATTTAACAGAAGAAGACTATGCAGTTGTATGGGCTAAAGATGGCAGGGAAGCGTTGAAGTATTTTGAATCACAGTTCTTTGATCTGGTTATTCTTGATATTATGCTGCCTTATTATGACTGGTTTGAAGTGGCACGGAGAATCAGAGAAAAGTCTCCTCAAATGCCCATCCTTATGTTAACCGCCAGAACCGGAGTTAAGGATCGAGTGAGAGGTCTGGAAATAGGAGCTGATGATTATCTGACTAAGCCGTTTCACCTTGAGGAGTTGCTGGTGCGGGTAAAGGGAATGTTGAGACGCAAAATGTGGTACAGGGAATCGACTTCTGCCCAGCCGATCTATTGTTTCGGTGATAATGAAATTAATTTTGAGAATCTTTCCTGTCGGAAAGGAAAGCGCGAATTTCGACTTACTCCTCGTGAAGCCATGGTCTTGAGATATCTGATTAATCACAAAGGAAAAATTGTCTCCCGAAAAGAACTCCTTGAAAAAGTTTGGAACATCAGTTCTGAAGTTGAGACCCGTACCATTGATAACTTCATTATGCGCTTACGAAAATACTTGGAGCCAAATCCGGCAAAACCTGTGTATATTAAAAGTATTCGGAGCGCAGGCTATATTTTTTCGGATGGTTAGTTGCACGTATTGCATGGATGCCATCGGTTTAAGCGATGGCATCCGTTGACTTTCGGCCTGTTTTAAAAAAAGAATTATGTAGAGACGCATAATTATGCGTCTCTACGCCGTTCGGGTTCCGATGAAATCGGGACGAGAATTTACCTTCCAATGTTTCATCAACAGCAATGAAATGCTAAAGAATGAATTCCTCTCCCTATTTTCAAAGGGAGATTATATGGGTGTTTTATTTAGGTGGTCTCTACTTCAAAAGTGGAGACCACCTAAATAAACAAATGGGTAGGTGGGGGCAATTGCCCTCATTTCTTTAGCGTATTATGAATGGCGTTCCTGCAAAAAGGTTTAGATCTTCACCCTGAGCGAAGTCGAAGGGTGATTTAAGCATCAAAAAATCAAGGGGATTCTTGTCTTTATCTAGAATGATTTTTATGATAGTATATCTTTTTGCAGGAACGCCATGAATTTTTTGAAAAATTTAAAAAAGTACTTGACAATTATGTTTTTTTATGTATATTATGACTGACCAGTCAGTTAATGACTGACTGGTTGTTCAGTTACTGTCAGGTTACATTTTTGGAAGTTATGTGAGACAGTTTTAAACACCCGGTGCCTCGCTAATGCTCGGCAACCGGGGTTTGGTTTTTGCCTCGCCTGTTCCGTTTGATGCGGAACCCGGGACATCTATTCAACTACGAAAGTAGGGACAGAACAATGTTCTGTCCCTACAGGCCAGATGAAAGGGTGACATAAATTAAGGAACAAAGTATGGCAAAATTGAGCCGGAAAGAGCAGGAGAAGCTTGCCAGGAAAAAAGATATTCTTGATACAGCAGCAGTTCTCTTCTCCGAAAAAGATTTTCACGAGGTCACTGTTGATGAAATTGCTGGTCGCGTAGGTCTTTACAAAGGAACTATATATCTTTATTTCAAGAACAAAGACGATATTTTTTTCACCATTGTTAAAGAAAAAACACAAACTCTATTTTCCCGACTTAAATCTGCAATGGAAGGAGATACAACATATCTTGAACGACTGGAGAAAGTTATAAGATCGTATCTCCTTTTCTTTGAAGAACACAAATCTTTCTTCAAAATAGTTCATTCTGAAAAAAGCCGAATCGCCACTCAGGTCAAGGATCGGCTAAAAAAACATATGTTACAGTCGTTTCATGCTTCTGTCTCCCTTTTGCAGAATTTCATAGAAGAAGGACAGGATCAGGGGATACTGAAGGATTTTTCCTCTCTAACCCTGACAAAAGCATTGAGAGGACTTATGGATGAATTTACTTTTCACTGGGTTTTTACTGGGGCTGAAGGTTCTTTATCTGAAGAAACACAAAATATTATTGATCTTTTTCTTCATGGAGCAGGAAAATAAACATCAGGAGGGCAGTTTTTATGAAATGGAAATACTCTGTTCTGTTATCTTTGTTAATTGTGATTCCCTTTTCCTCAAGTTTTGGATCCGGGGAAAAGTTGGGACTCAAGTTAGGAGCTTCGGGCATAAAATCGCTGTCTGGCTCATTTAATGATTCCACAACAATGTCCGACTACCTTGATCCTGGAATGAGCTATGGGATTGGTATTCTTCACCGAATTTCCAATTACTACGCTATTGAGGTAAGCGTTGGTGTTGGATGGATGAGTGTAAAAAAAGACCAGCGGGAAGATCCTTCGAAAGAACCCGTATTCTTTTTCCCGC
>CAZPNF010000136.1:0-6029 GCA_964587715.1 uncultured bacterium
TCCGGATCGAATTTTTCTACTTGTTTTTCAGACATCCTATACAGCTTAAACTCGCTGTTTCTTGTTAAAGAAACATCCCTTACAGTTTCACTAAATGCAACTTTGAAAAAATCTTGTATATCTTTGTTATCAATATCTTCTATATATTCTTTAACAACAGCTAACATAAATTGAGTGTTTTTTTTAAACCAATAATCTATATTCTTGAAATTAGGTATTTCAGGGTTTATTTTCATACCTCCCAATTCGAGTGAAAAAACAAAGTTATTAAAATCCTTTAAATACAAATCTAGCGATTTTAATGAGATGATTGTTATCTTTACCTTAGCAATCAAACGAGCCAGGGGATTAATATCAGTACCAACTGCATCTATACCTCTAATATTTGCTTCTACTAAAGATGTCCCTGTACCACAGTATGGATCAAATAAAAGATGTGTATTTTTACCAAATTCATCTAATATTTGACCTGCTACTTGAGGAATCATCATCGCTGGATATGGATGGAAACAATGGGTATATTGCTTTGTATCTGCCTTTCGGAAATCCCAAATTTCATCCCTGTATTTCTTGGTTGTGCCCAATACAATTCCCATTTTACAAAAGCCTCCTGCGAGTTTCATATAGCTCTAACAAATCTTTTTCTTTAATACGAAACCCAGTTCCTCTATTTCTGACAGCACCGCTTTCTTTTAAATGCATCCTTATATCAATACCTATCAAGGAGTTTTTAAAAGCCTTTATAAAGTTTCTGGGACTAGGATCTATTAATAGATACGATTCATTATAATGAAAATACTCTTTTCCATCTTCTACTTTTCTATCTGCCAAAACAACCAATAATCTGCTTAATTTGGACATAAATTTGTCAACAATAACGTACACATCCCAAGTTGCTAAAATATTACCAGTATTTGTATCTGTTAAATGAATGGTGTTTCTCTTGTCATCCACAGTAAGCGATATACCCTGAGTGATGGGTTTTTCATAAAAAATTGTATTTTTTAATGCATGTCTACCTTTTTCATCAATGTAGCCATAGTTTAATACAAGATTTTTTTGGTTTATATGCCACACACCCTTATTAAAGGTGAACAAAGTTATTAGAGATTGTGAGTCTTTTCTTATAGTCTTTATTTCAATTCTTCCTCCTATATCTGGTATAGGTAAATTGTTTTCTTTTATACCTAATAGGGTCTCAAAAGTATAACCTATTCTGTTGATCCTCTTCTTAAAGAAAGAACAAATCCTTTATTCTTAGCTTCTTCCAATCTATTTTGTAATTCTTTTAAATTCATCTATCTTGTCTCCAGTTAATTGCAGGGTGACCAGTTTCGCCTAACGATTTCTATCTCTTACGTTTGTAAAGATTTTTGTTTAAAGGGTTTTGATGTTCTTATGGTCAGCCCCTCTCCGCTGCCAAATTCATCGCAGAAACCCATGAACTATCCGAATTTAACAATTATAAAAAGATCGGAGCCTTTGTGGGCCTTAACCTGAAACTCTCTCAGCCCGGCAAGTTTACAGGATACAGAAGGATTACCCCTCGTCGCTCTGGTTAAAGAAATACTTATCAATACAAAAGACTAGCGAAGCTTCGCCTCAAACCGACGAGAAGTACACATTTTTCATTGTCATTTTGATTTTTGATATTTAATCTTTGATTTCTCTTATGTGCATGCATGATAAATACACTTATTAAAAACTTGACTCAAAATTTCAAATTATTGCTATATAAAAGGTTTAATTATAATATACATTTTCCTTTTTTGCTTTTTTGGGATCGTGATAATAATGTTCTACTCCGTTTTTTACAAGTTCAGCATAGCGTGGAACATTACTTACTTTAATTGCGTTATCCGAGTGTTTCATTGAAAATTGATGTATGATTTCTAATATAACTGAGCAGTGCTGTCCTACCCGCTTTCTCATGGGCCATCCTGACTCATCATAGGGAACAAAAAGCTTTTTCTGTTTTGAAAGGCTTAAGAGAAAAGGATCTTTTCCATTAAGTAGTAAAGCCACGGTTTTTGGGCCTGTTGGCTGATCCAGGAAAGGCAAAGGTGCTTCCAGTAAAAAGGGCATTGTATTAGAATAATCCCCGATTTCCCTGTGAGACAGTCCTCGAAATCCTCTGGGAGACGGCTCTACATGATTCTCAAAACCTTCCATTGCCTTCACGGTTAATGATGTCATTGTTGCAATCCACATTGATTTATCAGGTGCAACAATACAGTTAGTTACAGGAAACATTGTTTCAGCACCATGAAGATCTACAGCCATATTCACGTTTTCTCTCTTCATAATCTGCATTGCTGCATAGGTCACCCTTTCCATAAGTGGACCATTAGGTCTGCCTGGCCATGTTCTGTTTGTATTTCTTACATCAAGAAAAGAAAGGAGTTGTCTATCAGGATAATGTATATAAACATCAGGATCAGGCCACTGATCTAACGGAGCAGCATTACGATTTCCCATTCTGAATTTTTTGCTTCCCCACTCAGTAGGGATTTCAAAGAATAGTGGATATCCGTCTCCGGGTTTTGTATTCCGACTTCCGCTGTTGTTAAATTGGGGAATAATAATAAGAGTCCCCTTATCAACCACGGCATTCTCTATGAATATAAGAGCGGACAGGATTGCAACTGGTTCATTTGAATGTGTATTTGCTATAATGAGCATCTTCCCGCCTTCCTCTTTTCCTTCAAGGAAGAATACATTTGTATCTGCGGTTGTACCTTTTAAACTTTTACAATAATCACTCAGCTTAACAACTTTAGTGACTGCCGGCCCCGCTACAATGGGAAGTTGATAATGCCTGTGTTGATAGAACTGCACACCTGAAATAACCATTACAGCAATAATAATGATTATAAATATTGATTTTATAATCCAATTTCGAGACATAATCCTCTCCTTTAATCCTATCTAATCCGCAAAATTCTCAGAACAAAAGGAATTAAGACAATTAAATATAGTACCATTTTTTCTTTATCTTCTCTTTCGCGGATAAAGTTCCAGATGAGCATACCCGCTATAAAAACACTGATTATATAATAGATTATCATTATTATAGGCATTTAATTCCTCCACTCAAGTTTAAAGTGACTAAAGTTAGAGTTTCTTTCTTAATTTCACTTCTGAAATCTGCTTTGCTTCTTGCTCGATTTGCCTCTCGATAATTTGCCCCCATAGAAGTTCCTGAGTTTGCAATTTGTGTTTTTACCACCCGCCCTTCGGAAATGTCGGATAACTTTGTGGAGAGTTCTTTTCCCAAGATTCTTAGCAAGTTCTTTATTCTCCTGAACATTAGCTCTCTTTAGTCACTTTTAACTTTAGTTCACTTTAGTGCACTTTACATACTCCATCTCACTAGAAAAGCCAACTTTGCACTGAATATAATCATGAGAATTCCTACAATAGTTATGACAATCCAGGGCAACCAGGTTGTCTTCAGGAATGACCAGTACGATTCTTTGTATTCAGACATCATTACACTGAGTCTTCCTATGAGGGCTGTTGGAGGAAGTCCGTCTCCTAATGGCCAGATGAGACTAAGCCCAGCAATGACAACTGTTGCATGAAGACCTATAGAGTCGAGGAACCAAACCAGGGGAATACCAATAATTGCGGCTCCTCCGTATGTTAAGATTCCTTCAGATACAGGTATAATAAAGATCAATAGGATATAAAGTAACACCAGAGGAGTGCTGATAACAGCGTAGGAGATAAGTCCTCGTACGCCGGTTGCAGTCATAATCTGTTGCAGAGAACCTACGATTGCCATGGTTGCCAGAAGAGGAAGCAGCAGCTTTACAGTATTTCTTGATAACACAAAAATGTTAATCTTTTTGGGACTAACCAGAAGAGCAACAATAGCAGCAATGGTAAATTCCAAAGGTAATCCCGGTATTGGTACGGAAAAAGGCCAGATACGGTAAGCAATTACAAGTCCGAAAAATACCAGAAAAGGCAGAAGCACTCTCCACCAGCTCATTCCCTCAGGTACTTCTGGCATATCTTTAAGAACATCTTCCAGTTTCATCTTCTTTTCCCTTTTCCATCCGAGAACAAGTATTGAAAAGGTTCCAAGAATCAGAACAGGAATACCAAGAGGAAGTTCAAAGCCCACATATGGAATGGCTGTTCCAGCAGAAATTATCATTGCCCAGATATTAACAGGAGGAGCGGCTGCACTCAAGCCTGCAATGATAAAAAGAATTGCGGTTACTCTTCTCTTTGAGATTCCAAGATAGCCTAATGCAAGTGCACACGGAGCTCCAACAGTGAGAATTGCTACGCTGCCTGCTCCTGTAAGGGCTCCCGGAATGAGGATAACGATCATTAATAGCAGCAGTGCAATAATGCGTGCGTTGTAAAAAAGTTTGATGATACCCCTGACAACATAGTTTACCCCTCCGGACTCAGAAACTATTTTTATGAAAATTGTTGCTGTTATAAAGACAAGCATGACGTCCAGATAAGTGAAAGTCCCTTCGACGAGATGCCTTGCAACTTGGGTAAGTGGCGGGGTTTTCACAAATGCACCGGCAAGACCTCCTGCAACAGCAGAAGAGAGCATACAAAGTTCAACAGATAGTTTCCTCCAGTTAGCCAGAGCATACGCTATAACCATAATAAATAGAATAATTCCTATTTGGATAACCATCTTATTCCCCTAGCTTATTAGAAGATACTATTTAAAAACTTTTTTCATTAATTCAACAATTCCTAAGGCATATTTTACTTCTGTAAATGGGATTTCTTTATCTTTTGCAATCTTTGTAAAACGTCCATCTTTATTACTGTCTTCTACTACTATGATATAATCTGCAAAAGGAGCTACTGCATCTATCATTTTTTCATTATTACTTCCTGGAGCACCTCTCTTTGATTTACCACCTGCATGAACAGCAATAATAAAAATTTTGTTCTTCTTGCAATACTGGATGATTTTCTTAAGTCGTTTTATTTCATCTTCTACTGTAAGTCCTGAGGCTCCCATTCCCTTCAGACTGGCACCAATTGCAAAAATAATGGTCTTATATGGAGTACCTTTTTTAAATTTATTTAAATCAGTAGTAATCTCTACATGAAATCCTTTACCAGATTTTCTATCACCAAGACCAACACCATCCTTTACCATTTCAACAGTAGGAACATCACAATAATCGTATTTTACTCCTGCCTGTTCCATAATCACATTCAGTGTATAAATATCTGCGCTTTGGCCTGCTGAGGTGGTGAATACCGGGAGTTTTGCTTCTGGAATGTTAGTATTTGCCACACCCAATAAAGGGAGAAAGAGAAGTCCACACACGAACACCGATAGTCCCAAAAATTGATATAACCGTCTCATTTTACTCCTCCTTTTCAATTTTTCTTTTCTTCTGACTGTGGTTCCAGTTTGTTATATTTAACAAGCTCTCTGAGCCACCATTCAGGGTACTCTAAAGCTTTTCTTTTTCTCTCCTTGATATTATAAAGCCACAGATGATTGTATTTAACGAGCAGTTGGTCACCCAATTCCCACCAGGCATTTATAACCAAATTGGCATTATTGTTACAATAATCGGTAAGATACTCTCGGGCTTGTTCAGGAGATTTTTTGTAGAGCTCCAATGCGTGTTCATCAATTTCGGGAGTTCGTGCTACGGCTGTTTTCTCCCATTTTTCCTGAGCTTTTCTTACGTCTTTGATAGCATATGAATAAAGTACCTGAGTGTGGAAATCTACATAATCAAATGCCCACCTTGCTGATTTTCTATTAAATTCCCAGTGGTCACCAATTTCAAAGGATATTGGAATTCTATTAACACCTAAATAAAAAGGCATAAAACAACCCGTATCCTGAGCTCCAAAGTCAATCCAGACGATTCCTCCAATAGGATCTGGTAACCAATCTCTGCACTGTGTAACAGTCACGTATTCTGCTCTGTTTACACCAACACATCTTGGGAGGTTGTACTTTTTACCATCGAGCTTAAAACCGTAAGGAAGATGATTCGGATTCTGGAATGGCCCACCCT
>CAZPNF010000137.1:0-6021 GCA_964587715.1 uncultured bacterium
GCTTCAGCCTTTGCAGGCATCTCCACAAATCCGAATCCCCTTGATTCACCACTAAACTTGTCTTTTATAATGTTGATAGATGCAACCTCACCAAAGGCTTCAAAAGCTTGTCGCAAGTCATCTTCAGTAACTTCGTTCGTCAAGTTCCCTACGTAAATATTCATTCTAAGCTCCTTTCTATCGTGAAAGTTTATACTGCGGTTTCGCTTAACGTCGACCATCAGTGGCACAACGCCAAACGATAACTTTACCAAATTGTCTTTCAATAATTCTCCCATCAAGTATTCCTCTTTCAATGTCTTCACAAATTCTACTTAGTGACCTTAATAATTTTTTTTGATAAATACTCCTTTTTAGCTCTCTTGTTTAATTATTGGTTATAAATAAAACGCCTAAGCCTCTTATTAACTTACACGAATCTTGTAAACCACCACCTTAAACACCTAACATCCGTTTAACACGGCGTTCTTCAGAAGAAGCAACCAGACCTGCTTTTCTCAAATTCCGTTTTCTCTTGGAGGTCTTTTTTGTAAGAATATGACTTGCATATGCCTTGTTGCGCTTCACTTTCTTTTTCCCTGTGAGTTTAAATCTCTTCGCTGCTCCACGATTTGTCTTAATCTTTGGCATAAGTAATCCTCTCCTCAATCATTTATGAATAAAATTTGCTACAATACTGCGCCCCTCTTTAGTAGGTTCTTTTTCCATCTGAGCAATATCTTCTAATTCCTGCTGAACCCGCCGCAAAATGGCTTGACCAAGTTCAGGATGAGCAAGCTGCCTTCCCCTGAATAAAATCCGTATTCTTAGATGATTCCCGCTTTCAATAAATTTCCTCGCATGTTTCATTTTAAATTCGATATCGTGTTCATCAATAGTTGGACGCAGCCTTATTTCTTTAATATGGATAACATGCTGTTTCTTTTTACTCTCTTTCCCTTTCTTACTTAATTTATATCTATACTTCCCGTAGTCCATAATACGGCATACCGGAGGTGAAGCATTAGGTGCAATTTCTACCAGATCAAGATCATGTTCCGCTGCTATTTTTAGCGCCTTGGCTGTGTCCATGATTCCGATCTGTTTGCCCTCGGGATCTATTACTCTTAACTGATGAGCTTTAATCCCTTCGTTTACCCGAATTTCATCTTGTTTAATAGATAACCCTCCTCTTAATCTCGTCCTGAATTTTTTCTATAAATTTTTTAAGATAAATCTCTCCTATGTCTCCTTCTTTTCGTTTTCTAACAGAAACGGTCTGATTATTTTTTTCTTTATCGCCCACAATGCACATGTAGGGGATTTTTTTTGCTTCTGCTTCTCTGATTTTATAGCCTACTTTTTCACTCCGATCGTCAACCACTACCCTGATCCCTTCCTCTGCTATTATTTTAAAAACCTCCTCAGCATACTTATGGTGTTTTTCACTTATAGGAAGAATAATACACTGTGTAGGTGCAAGCCATAGAGGAAAAGCACCGCCTACATGTTCGATGAGAATTCCTATAAAACGTTCCACAGAACCGAGAATAGCACGGTGAATCATTACAGGACGATGTTTTTCCCCGTCTGAGCCGATATATTCTAAGTTAAATCGTTCTGGCATGGAGAAATCCACCTGGATCGTGCCGCACTGCCACATTCGTCCCAGAGAATCCTGTATATGGTAGTCAATCTTTGGTCCGTAAAAAGCCCCTTCCCTAGGATTCGTCTGATAGGAAACACCCTTTCGCTCCAGAGCATGTATTAATGCTTCTTCTGCTTTTTCCCACATTTCATCAGTCCCAATAGATTTAGCGGGACGAGTAGAAAGCTCTATTTGAAAATGTTCATAACCAAAAGTATGGTATATCTCATTTATTAGATTTATGAGTTTGATAATCTCATCTTCCATCTGCTCGGTTGTGCAGAACACATGGGCATCATCCTGAGTAAATTGTCTAACACGGAAAAGACCGTGCAGAACACCCGATTTCTCGTGCCGATGAACCAATCCCATCTCAGAAAGCTTTAAAGGAAGATCACGGTAAGAATGTGGGCGACTCTTGTAGACAAGAAGCCCTCCAGGACAGTTCATCGGTTTTATGGCGTAAGAATCATTATCAATTGTAGTAAAGTACATGTTTTCTTTGTAATTGTCCCAGTGTCCGCTCCTGTGCCACAGTTCTACATTGAGAATAATAGGAGTTTTTATTTCCTGATAACCATGTTTTGCCAGGACCGCTCCCACATATTCTGTAATGGCATTGTAGATAACCATGCCATTTGGATGCCAGAAAGGAAAACCAGGGCCTTCCGGGTGAAAACTGAAAAGATCAAGTTCTCTGGCTAAACGACGGTGATCTCGCTTTTTTGCCTCTTCCAGTCTACGAAGATGTTCTTCAAGAGCTTTTTCCTCCGGGAATGCAACCCCGTAGATTCTCTGCATAACAGGGTTTCGTTCATCTCCCCGCCAGTATGCACCTGCAACACTCAGAAGTTTAAAGTGCTTTATATACCCTGTTGATGGAACATGCGGTCCGCGACAAAGATCAACAAAATTACCGTTCTCATACACCGAAACTTCTTCATCCGGAATATCCTGAATAAGTTCCAATTTGAATCGTTCTTTTCTTTCTTTGAATAATGCTAGAGCTTTATCTTTAGAAAGAACTCTTCGCACAAAAGGCTGATTTTCATTTACAATTTCTTTTATCTTAGCCTCGATTTTAGAAAAATCGTTTTCATTTAACGATTCTTCGAGGCTAAAATCGTAATAAAAACCGTTGGAAATAGCAGGACCTATTCCTAAAAGAGCTTCAGGATAAAAAACCTTCACAGCTTGAGCCATGATGTGAGAAGCACTATGCCAAAAGATCTGGAGACCTTCCGGATCATTTGAAGTCAAAAACCGAAGCGTGACATCCCTCTCAATGGTCGTAGAAAGATCCATTGCTTGATTATCTACTACCGCAGCTAAAATTTGGGGATAAGTACCCGGGTATGTTTCTTTTACTATTTCGAGGAGAGTAACACCCTGATCAAAACTTTTTTGTTTCCCGTCATTAAATGTAACTGTAACTTTATTCAATAAACAGAATTTTCCTTCTTTTGATTTTCTTAAGATAAAAAAAATTTGTGGGCGATACTGGACTTGAACCAGTGACCTCTTGCATGTCAAGCAAGCACTCTAACCACCTGAGCTAATCGCCCCAAATTCTATTTAAAATTTAACATCATTTTTGCTAAAAGTCAAGAAAATTTTGGGAGATAGGCCTCCTTCTTCTGACACTTAATTGATTCAAAAAAGATTGTCAGGGTTCAAAATATTCTCTGGATCCAGGGAATTTTTCAATCTCTTCATTTCTTCAATAGCCTTTTGGGAATACATTATTTGAAAAAGTTGCTTTTTAATTTTACCAATTCCATGTTCTGCACTAACAGTTCCTCCCCAGGCAACGACCTCACTTGTAAGTTCAGTATATACTTCTTTAGCCTTTTTTAGTTCTTCATTATTCCTGGGAAGAATGTTTACGTGTAAATGATTCTGGCCGATGTGACCAAATATAACATATTCAAAACCATGAGAATCAAGTTTTGAATGGTACAATTCAATTACTCGTTCTAAACTCTCATCAGGAACTGAAAAGTCTGTTCCAATTTTGTGAAGATGGGAATATGCTTTTTGCCGCTGGCCAATAATAGTGTTGACAGTCTCCGGAAGAGCATGTCTAAAATCAGCCATCCTGCTCAGCTCTTCATCTTCCACAGCTCCCCATGTCTCGGCCATAGAAGTACCACATTTTGAAAGGAGAGTCTCGTACTTTTCGTATAATTCTTCTAAATTTTCTTCACTTCCTTCCTGTTCAAAGTAAACTGCTGCCTGTGCCGTTTCTGAGAAGGGAGGAATTGAAGAAGCAGAACCTTCTTCATTTTTTTTATTTCTGAGGAGTTGCAGGGAATATGCATCAAAATATTCTAAAGCAGTAGGTATTGTTTTTCTTTCGTTGTCTTCTCGAGCCATTTTTACAAAGTGAACGGCTTCTTTTTCTGAGGGGGGAAAAGCTACTCCCCCTATAATCAAATCAGGTTTTTTCCTGAGAGCAAGCTCTATCTCAGTAATTACTCCAAGAGTTCCTTCTGAACCAATAAACAAGTCGATAATATCTAAGGGATTATGAGTATAATAACCGGCTGCGTTTTTTACTTTGGGCCATGAGTATGTTGGGATAGGTACTTCAATAGAGCCGATCTCTTTTTGGATATAAAATCTCCCTTCCTCTAATGAACAGAGATTTTTGCCTTTCTTTAGAGAAAGTACTGTTCCGTCTGCCAGAACAACTCTAAGTGCTGCAACGAATTTTCTTGTCTGCCCATATTTAAAAGACCTGGCACCAGAAGCGTTTGTTGCGACAGTACCGCCGATATGAGCAGATTTCTCTGTAGGATCAGGAGGATAGAACCATCTATCTGATTCTGCAGAAAATTGCTGGAGACTTGTTGTAGAAACCTCATCCAAAAATGAAAAAGTTTCAGCGAAATCTTTTTTGTGTAAAATTTGTTGTAACTCGGCAATTGTTAAGCCAGGTTGAACCCGGACACACCAACAATTCTCTTTTTCATCCCATCGGGCTCCTAAAAAACGATTCATACCTTCTAAACTGAGAAGAATATCACCTTGTGGAACTGCACCCCCAACAATTCCAGTCCGTCCTGCCGAAACAGTAACCGGCGTAGAAGAAGCAGAAGCTTGTTTTAGAACTTTAACAACCTGTTTTTCTGAATGCGCAAAAATCACGCTCTCAGCGCTGCCGCCGGGAAGTCGTGACTCATCAGTTAGATAAGCAGCATAACTCTCGTTGATTTCTTCTTTAGAACGAATTACTTTAAGAGAAGGTGTATTTGGTAACTCTTCAAGCGGTGTTACAGATTGTATTGTGCACTTCATATATTTCCCGTATCGCAAAGTTTATATTTAAGGCTATTCATGATTATAGATAAGATAATAAAATCTACCCTTGGAATCAAGTTTTCAACTCAAGATGTAAAAATAAAATAATGTGTATTTATCCACCGTGGATTAGAATTTTACCTCTTATACGTATACGGATGCCATCGCTCAAAGCGATGGCATCCGTAACCGGTAATCAACCCAACACCTAAAATAAAAAAAGCACCAGCCGTCACTCATGGAGTCATAGAAAATCATGACAGTCTGATGCTCAAATATTGCTAAAATATTTCTTAAAGAGTTGTCAAATTCTCATTTGAATTGGAAGATTCCAATTGATTTTCTTTCAACTCCCGCAATCGGTCTACAATGTAACCTGTTTCTCCCCAACCGTCACTCCTGTTTTCTACAAGATCCACAACCATTTCCATTGCAAGAGTAATCGAATCTATAATCTTTGAGTTCAATTGGAGCTCTCTTGATTGGACACAGGACAAAATTTCATCAATAGAAGAAAGAAGCTGCCCCATCTCATCGAAACCAAACATCTGGGCAGAGGCTAAAAGAAGTTTGCAGGCCTGTTTTGCATCTAACAGTGCTCGTCTATTCTCGTGATTTTCCCGTAAAAGCTGAATGGCTCTATCAAATTGCTTGAGATCTCCAGCGGCTTCTTCTTCAAAAATTTTGTAGAATACCATGGTAGTTTGTGTCAGTGGTTTCACTGATTTTTTTTTCGTGGAAACCTCAGAGCCGTACGAAAGAATTGATTCTTTTATATCGAATATGGTTCTGCTTTTATTAAAAGCTCCTTCCTCACTCTGGAAGTCCTTTTTACCAGCCTCTTCTGTAGTTATTTCTCTCGAAATTTCCTTTTCTTTCAACCCGCTCACAATAAACATTATTCGCAATGTATCCTTTAGTTTTTTCTCAATTGTAACCCCCCAGATAATTCTTGCACTGGAATCAAGTTTTGCTGCTACAGATTTTATAATATGATGGGCTTCTTTAAGAGAAATTCTTGTACCAACGGTAATGTGAATTAAAGCACTCTGCGCACCAGAAATATCAATTTCCATTAGAGGATGAGAAAG